>CAZMFH010000248.1:0-2715 GCA_964565485.1 uncultured Verrucomicrobiota bacterium
TGTTACGCTTTTGGATACGGCGTTCCCAAAGATTTGCAAAAAGCGCTGGAATGTTATCGCCGCACGGCGGCAAAAGGTTTGGGGGATTCATTATATTTGATAGGAGATTGGTATCTTTCGGGCAAAGGAGTGGCGCAAGATTCGGTTAAGGCGGTGAAATATTTTCGCAAGGCAGCCAGAATTGGAAATGTCCATGCCCAATTTGCATTAGCAATGTGCCTTGGCAATGGTACGGGCATTGCGCACAATCGAAAGAGCGCGGCGTTTTGGTATCGCAAAGCCGCCAAGCAGGGTGATCCTCATGCGCAGATTTGTCTTGCGAAATGTTATGAACATGGAGTTGGCGTAGTGAAAAATTTGGCGAAAGCTATTGGCTACTATAGTCAAGCCGCGCGAAAAGGGGAAAAGGATGCACAATGCCATCTTGGTGTGCTTTATATGCAAGGGGGTGGGGGGCGCAGTAATCCGAATTTAGCGGTAAAATGGTTCCGGCGCGCCGCCAAGCAAGGTGATGCGCATGCGTTGCAGAATCTTGGCCGTGGCTATGCTCTTGGTTGCGGTGTTCCGCGTGATTGTAAGAAAGCGGTCGGTTTTTATCGGCAGGCGTCCGAACGCGGGTTGGCCAGCGCCAAGTGCTTGTTGGGTGGATGTTATGCAAGTGGTTCCGGTGTGCCGAAGGATTTGGCGAAAGCGCTTGATTGGTATCGTCAGGCAGGGGAACAAGGTGATGCTTATGCACAATTCAATCTGGGGAATTGTTATTATAGCGGGTTTGGGGTTTCCAAAAATTTAGAGGAAGCTGTAAAATGATATTCCATGTCAGCAAAAATGGGCTATGCCAAAGCCCAATATAACTTGGGCTATTGTTTTGCAAATGGTCAGGGCGTTTCCAAAAAAATGAGTACGGCGTTGTTTTTCTATCGTCAGGCTGCGGAACAGGGGGTGGCCGAGGCGCAATCTCAGCTTGCTTCGTATTACGAGCAGGGAATTGGCGTTAAAAAAAATTTGGCGCAAGCTGCGGCATGGCGGCAAAAGGCAATGGCGCAAGGCCGTGTTCGGTAAATGGTTTTGTGGCAGACTGTTTTATGTTTTCCCATACAAGCAACTGTGTTCGTTTGAACAGCCGACCTGTGTATTCAGAGAATTGTTTTCGAAAGTTGACTTTTGCAAGCAACTCTATAGAGTTGCTTTTTGATTTAACGGGATGGCAGGAGGATCAATGACGGCGACAATAATTGATGGGAAACAGATTGCTGCAGTTGTGCGCGCCGAGTTGGCGGAAGAGGTGCAAGCGTTGCGCAAACGCGGTGTGGTTCCCGGTTTGGGGGTGGTGCTTCTTGGCGATGACCCGGCTTCCAAATCGTATGTAACCGCAAAGGAAAAAGCTTGCGCGGAACTGGGCTTGTTTTCGGCGGATCATCGTCTGCCGGCTGCGACGCCACAGGCTGAATTGCTTGGGCTTGTGCGCAAAATGAATGCGGATATGGGGATTCACTCCATATTGGTGCAATTGCCGTTGCCCACGCATCTCTGCGCCGACGAAATTCTCTGCGCGATTGATCCGGAAAAGGATGCGGATGGCTTTCATCCGTTGAATGTCGGGCGCATGGTGTTGGGTCAGGATGCCGTTTTGCCCTGCACTCCGCATGCCGTTTTGCAAATGCTTCTGCGCAGCGGCGTACAATTGTCGGGCGCGCATGTGGTGATTGTCGGGCGCAGTAATATTGTCGGGAAACCTTTGGCCAATATGCTGGCGCAGAAGAGCGCCGGCGCCAATGCCACTGTTACAATTTGCCATACGGCCACCCGTGATATCGGAGCATTGACGCGTCAGGCTGATATTGTGGTGGCTGCCGCCGGGCGTCCGCAGACAATTACAGCTGATATGATCAAGCCTGGCGCGGTGGTCATTGATGTGGGGGTCAATCGCATTGATGATCCCTCCCGCAAAACTGGGTTTCGGCTTGTTGGCGATGTTGATTTTGAGGCTGTGCGCGACAAGGCCGGGATGATTACCCCCGTGCCGGGCGGGGTCGGGCCAATGACAATTACGATGTTGCTCTTTAATACGGTGCGCGCTGCGCGCCTTCGGCTCGTGAGGTCAGGAGCATCCGGCGGCAAGGATCAAACATTATGACCAGCGCGCGCATTTTGATTGTTGAAGACGAAAGTATTGTGGCCAAGGATCTGCGCCAGAGCCTGAACGGTTTGGGTTACACTGTGATCGGCGCGGTTGCCACCGGCGAGGATGCGGTTAAGCAGGCTGCGGAATTGAAGCCTGATTTGATCCTGATGGATGTTATGTTGAAGGGCGCGATGGATGGCATTGATGCCGCCGCCAAAATCAGGGAATTGCATTCCATCCCCGTTATTTATTTAACGGCTTATACGGATGACGAAACCTTGTTGCGCGCCAAGCAAACCGAGGCCTGGGGCTATTTGTTGAAGCCTTTTGAAGACCGCGAGTTGCGCACGACCATAGAAATGGCGCTCTACAAGCACACCATGGAGCGCAAATTACGCGAAAGCCATGAGTGGTTGCAAACCGCCTTGCGTTGCATTCGGGATGCTGTTTTGGTTGCCGATGCCGGAGGTTTTGTTCAATTCATGAATGCGGCGGCGGAAATGCTTACGGGTTGGCGTCAAATTGAAGCGGTTGGGCGGAAATTGACGGATGTGCTTTGTCTGATGAAGGAAGACGCAACGGATCTGGTT
>CAZMFH010000248.1:2741-3689 GCA_964565485.1 uncultured Verrucomicrobiota bacterium
ATTACCGAACAACAAAAGGCGCGTGTCAGGGAGCGGCAATTGCAGGAACGCATTTATCGTTCGCAACGCATGGAATCTTTGGGAAGCATGGCGGGCGGTGTCGCGCACCGGTTGAGCGGCATTTTGAGTCCGATGGTTGCTTATCCGGATTTAATTGTCAAAAATCTGCCGCAGGACAGTATCGTGCGCAAGGATATTGCCATTATCGGCAATTCGGTGCGCAAGGCCATGGAAGTTGTTGGCGATTTGCTGACCTTGGGCGGGATCGGGCAATGTCCGCTGGAGCAATTGAATTTCAACGGTGTTTTGGAACGCTTTTTGCATTCGGATATGATTGCCAAATTGCCGTCTGACGCTCCGTTGGCGGTTTTTGAGCATCACTTCGAGGACAATTTGCCTCCAATTATGGGGGCGGAAGGTTTGCTCCTCGATATGTTGCGCAACTTGTTGCGTTTTCTGATAGACGCCATGCCGGAAGGCGGAAGGTTGGCTTTGTCCGTTGCGCCGGTGACTTTGCGCGAACCGCTGGCCGGTTATGAAATTGTTGCGCCTGACCATTATCTTGTTTTGCGCCTGGCGGATTCCGCCGGTGTTTTTGGGGAATCGGATTTAAATAGAATGTTTGAGCCGTTTTTCGTTGATGAAAAAAACAAACAGAATCAGCGCAGCGGCTTGGAAATGGCGATTGTTTACAGCGTTATCAAGGCGCACAACGGTTTTATTGACGTCCGCTCAGCGGCGGAGCAAGGTTCGGAATTTATTATCTATCTGCCGGCTGCCGGCGCGTTAACGCCGGCGCGCGCCGATACAGGCAATTTGGATGTGCGCGGGACGGAAACTATTCTGGTGGTTGACGATGATGACGAACAGCACCTTATAACCGCGCGTTGGTTGCGCAGCATGGGTTACAAGGTTTTGACGGCGCATAACGGACGGGCAGCGGTTGAG
>CAZMFH010000249.1:0-3685 GCA_964565485.1 uncultured Verrucomicrobiota bacterium
ATTGTCAATTCAATGAATTACCTGCGAACCAAATTCAAACCTGCATCAGTGGCGCCATCGGTTTTGAGATCAATGGATAATCTTTTGTTGCCATAGTTGCAATGGCCTGCGCGCTGCGATGTTAATTAAAACTCCATCACGGAGACGATTTTGCAACCCCTCACACCGCGATCGCATCCCAACAACTGCGAAATAACTGCAAAAATGCTCGACATCAACAAGCGGACTGAAGAACATCTTTGACTGCAGCGATCGTGGCTAAGATATCGGCTTCATCCAAAGTCGGATGCACCAGAAATCGAAGCGAAGTTTCGCCCAACCGACGCGCAACCGGCAGCCGTTCCGAAGGCTGTAAATTATATTTGGCAAAGGCTTTTTCCAGGTAAATCTCGCTGCAACTGCTGCAGAAACAGGGAATCCCACGTTGTTCTATTTCCCTTATGATTCGATCACGGTTCCAATCGGATGCCAGCAATTCCGGACGCACAAAAACATAATATTGATAAAACGAATGATAAACTTCCGGGGGCGGAACAGTAACGCGCAAGGCGGGCAACTTCTGAAAAGCCTCGGTCAGGATTTCGGCAAAATGCCGGCGTCGCTTGACCCATTGATCAATCTTCCGTAATGCCACCCGGCCAATGGCAGATTGCATTTCCGTCATACGCCAATTAGTGCCAAAACTCTCATGTAACCACCGAAAGCCTTCAGAATGTTGACGACGATAAACAGCATCATAACTTTTGCCGTGATCCTTATAAGCCCATGCTTGCTCCCATAAAACTTCATTGTCCGTCACCAGCATGCCGCCTTCTCCGCCAGTCGTTATGATTTTATCCTGGCAAAACGAAAATGCCGCCAGATCGCCGAATGAACCAGCCGCCCGCCCCTGATAAGACGCGCCCGCCGCCTGAGCGCAATCTTCAACCACTTTCAAATCATGCTTGCGCGCCAGCTCCATAATTGCCGGCATGGCGCAAGTCCAACCGGCCAGGTGAACGGGAATCACAGCCTTGGTTCTTGGCGTCATCACACGCGCAATGCTCGCGGCGGTAACGCACTGGCTATCCGGATCAACATCCGCAAAAACCGGTTTGGCGCCAACGGCCACGATACAGCTTGCCGAAGCCACAAAAGTGCGCGGCGTAACGATCACTTCATCACCAGCCGCAATACCCAACACGCGCAAAGCCAATTCAAGCGCCACGGTTCCATTGGCAAGCGCCACTGCATATTTGCGTCCGACCTTGGCGGCAAATTCAGACTCAAAAGCACGGCATTCCTGGCCGGTCCAATAATTGACTTTGCCGGATTGCAGAACCTTGACAACAGATTCAATTTCATCCGGCGCAAAGAACGGCCAGGCGGCAAATCTTTCGGAAACAAGTTTCATTTCTGGTTTATCAACCTTTCATATACTGCGTTGGCGCGCCAACATTTCACGCCATAAAGTTACTCCCCATAAGCCCAGCGAGGCAAAAACAAGCGCCAGAGGCGCAATTACAGAAATATACATGCAATTCCGGATCAGCAAAACCGCCAACACAAGTCCAATCAAATCCGCCACTCCATAGATCAACACCACAACCTGATGCGACAGTCCGGAAATCACAAGCCGCTGATACAAATGCGACCGATGCGCGGCAAACACATTCTCCCGTTTGAGCAAGCGGCGCACAAAAGTTAAAGTCGCGTCAAACACAAACGGCCATACCAGCAAAATCCCGGCCAGCGCAAAACGCGCATCATCGCGCGCGGCCATAATCGGCAAAGCGGCAAAAACAAACCCCAGAAACGCGCTGCCGACATCGCCCATGAATATTTTTGCCGGCGGCCAGTTGTGCCCTAAAAAACCGGCGCAGGCCGACGCCAACAGTACGCCAAGGACGCAAAGCAGAACATTGCCCGCCAATATCCCTATAATCAACCAACCCAGACCGGCCATCACCGCCTGCGCCCCGGCAATACCGTCAATGCCATCCATGAAGTTATAGGCATTCGTCAAACCGACAATCCACACAATCGTCATCGGCCAACCCAGCCATCCCAAAGCAAGCGCACCAACACCCGGGATCAAAAACGATTGCCATACGCCAAATGCGCAGCAAACCAGAATAGCGCCGACAATATGCGCCGCCAAACGCAGGCGGGTTGATAACGACCTCATATCGTCCACCCAGCTAACCCCCGCAATCAATAAGCCGCCCAACGAAAAGATTACCAACTGCGACAACGTCAAAACATCCTTTAAAAAAGGCCAGGCCAGCCAGCAACCTGCAAGCGTAGCGACAACAATCGCCAACCCGCCGCCGCGCGGCGTCGGACGCGTATGCGAACTGCGTTGATTGGGCACATCCAAAAAACGCCGGCCCAGCCGGCGTCGCAATACGGCAACCATCAAAAACGAAATCACAAAAACCGCCAAACTAAATATTAGACAAAACCGCAGCATTTTAGAAATTTGCTCCTATTTTACAGTCTAAGCCCTTTTTTGATTCTTCTCGTGCGAGATAACCCGCCATGAACAGAGGCACGGCATCGCGCCGAGAGTCAGTATCGTGCGCCAGAACCATCTTCCGCTTCACGCTCATCCCTTTGAACTGCGTCCGCCCCTTGCCGGGCCCGCCAATTTCCACGACCCAGTCGCCGGATTCAGTCGTCAACCAGAAATCGGGCATTTTCCGTCCGGTGGGTGATTTCAGGAAAGGAAACGGCATCCCCGCAATACTCAGGGCGGGTGCAGAGAAATCCTCCCGCACGGCGCCGATGGCATCGCCCCACGACCTGTAAAGCAATCGGTAGGGAATCTGCATTAGAATTTTCGGCTCCCGCAGGACATTGGTACCCTTCGGATCAACCTGAATAAGGATGAACGCTTTAATCAACAGGTCAACATATTCGACAGCCTTATACCGCGTAATCCCCAGATTTTTGGCTATCGTTGTGGGATTAACGCCATCCACAGCGGACTGTCCAATAAATGTCAATACCTTACCGATCAACGCCACGTCTTGGTAGGTCACTTTCGCCACGATGGGAATGTCACGATGAAGCACCGTGTCCAGAATGCTTCGCAATACGCTAAGCGGATCGGGTTCCGTCAGCGCGAAGGGATACAATCCTCCCTTCAGATATTCATCAAAAAGATATCCGTAGCGCATATGCTCTGGGGTCCAGTGGCCATGCCCCATGTCATCCAACATTAAGCCGGTTAGCCCCGTACCTTCCTTAAAACGCACATATTCACAAAAGGAAAACGGCAATACTTGAATCAAACGCACACGACGGGACAGATCAAAGGCGGATTCCTGAAGCGCCAATGCAACCGAGCTGGTGAAAACCACATGGATGTCGGGCAAAAAATCAAAGATTTTCTTCAGCTCGCCATCAAAATCAGGCAAAAAATGGATTTCATCCAGCAAGAGTGTTCGAATCCCTTGCTTCTCAAAAAGAACCTTGGCAAGCTCAAACAAAGTAATATCTTTAAATGTATCAACACTGCCATAGAACGACCGATCTGTTTCCACGGCCAACTGCTTAAGAATTACTGTTTTACCAACACCGCGCGGACCAACTATCCCGACAAAACGTCTGCCGTGCGCTTTTCGAAGCGCAATGAACACATCCCTGTGGATTGGAAATCGCTTAGACTCGGCTCGCGCCAAGGCATCTAATGCTTGCAGTT
>CAZMFH010000250.1:0-3671 GCA_964565485.1 uncultured Verrucomicrobiota bacterium
TGCCCAGTCCAGGCTGCGACAGCAGACCCGCGCCGGTCCAGGGCCGTATATAAATATCATCGGAAAGCACATCAACCCAGCGGGTCCATTCATCGCCGGCAGGGATATGCTTGGAGTAAACAGCCAGCTTCGGGCGATACGGATCAAGCTCCTGCAGATCTTTCCACATCCATTCCATGAGTTTCATCCGGATTTCCGGGTGTTTGCCGAGATTGGATTCGTGGCCGGTGAAATACATGAACAAGTTTGGATGGTTTTTGACGGTATTGATATATTCCCGCAAGACCGGCAACTGTTTTTCATAGTTTGCACGCGCTTTACTCTCTGTATTTTCGTTCATGGTTTTATTGGCATGAATTCCTTCGAAGAGAATTTGCAAATCATATTTCCGGGCCAGTTCCATGCCTTCCTGCAACTGCGTCATAAAAATCGAACTGCCGGCAGTCGGCATCAACATGTTAAACCCGATTTCAGCCATTTTTTGATAATGACGTTCATCCAAATTCAAGCCCATCATGTCCATGCCGATCGGAAAGAAAGGCTTGCCGTCCCGCAGAATCGCTTTGTGAGTCAAATCGGTTTTGACTTCATGTCCCGGATTGGGCGGCAGTTTGATGATTTCATGCATGGCGGAAAACAAGTCCTTGCCGTTTTCGGCAATGATCAGTTTGACGGCATTTTGGCCATTTTTCAGCTTTTCCAGTGGGATTTTGGCGATGATATGCGCGGCCGGATTATCCTTTCCAAACAGCAATTCGCCGGTTTCCGAATCAACGCGCAACCGGAGGTTTGGCAGCATTTCTTGCGGCGCGCCCAAACTGATGCTGAGTTCGGCATCCGATTCCGATGTATAATAATTGCGGGAGACAAAAGCCTTTTTGACTATGGCAAGGTCGCCGCTGTTGGCGACATCTTTAACGGCCAGCAGGCTGCCGGATTCATCCCGCAGAACAATTGTAATTGCCCGCCGATTGAAGTTTTCAAGCGGCGCTTCCACAGTAATCTGTTTTGGCGCTTCAATTTTAACATTGCCGCATGCATGTTCGGTTGTTTGTCCGTTTTGTTCCTCAATAATAAAGATGGCGGCATCGCCGAACGTTTCCGTGCCGGGCGTCAGCGATAATGTTACCGGATAAACATAACCTCCGGCTTTGGCTATAAACGCGCCGAGTGTGGCTTGCTCGATTATGGGCACAAATGGAATTAGCGGCTCAAAGCCGCTCAATCCTTGCAAGGCGGCATAGTTTGATGAATTTTTTATGTCGCCTTGGGCGAGGATATGACTTTCGCGCTGTTCCCCCTGTTTCGCGCCGACATTGTCAATTTCGGGCACGATCTTATTGCGGATAAAGTTGATTTTAGAATTGCCCGGGTTTGCGCCTTTCAAGACAAAAAGCGGGATTGCAATTTCCGCCTGCCATCCGTCTTGCTGCCTGCTTGTTATGCTGCGCCATGGTCCGCTCCAGGCGAGTTCGGCATTGACGCCCTTGGCGCCAAATGTCTTTTCATGTTTGACGTTGGCAAAATTCAGCATGAAATGCATGATTTTTTGTCCGTCTGTGCCGGGATCTATGAAAATCTCGATAGATTCATCGAGAAAAACCGAACCGTCATGTTCGAAGGTTAATTGTTCAACATGATGCATATCTGCGTTCCGGCATTGAGCGGCAATATAGAGCCAGGCATCGTCGCGCGTCAGCCATAATGTGGTTTCCGGTGCCGGGATTTCGGTTTTCGGATGGTAGAGTTGCTCGATTTTAAATGCCTGCTTCCAGGCATCATCATCAAGTTTGCCGTCCAGAACAGGGGGTTTGGCGGCAACCGGCGCTTCCAATGCCGGCTTTGCCAAGGTCCTGCCCGAAATCAGCAATGTGCCGCAAACCAATGCCGCCAACCACATGCATTTACGGTGATTCATCGTCATTCCAAATCCCTTTCAATTTTTTGTTTCAGGATCGGCGCATTAATAAAATATTCCTGACATTCCAGGTGCAGTCCCAGACGGGCATCCAAATGCAGCAGGGGAAGCAAGCGTTTAAGTGTGCGCAATTCCTCCGCCTGCATGGTCTTGAGCCGGTCGGCATAATCGGGCGTCCGATCGCGTTTGGCTTTAAAATTTTTGTAAACACGCGCGGCGCTTTCCACGCAGGCCAGCAGGTAATGAGCGTTACACCATTCTGCAAGACGGTGTAGTCCGCTAACACCAGCTAATTCCGGCAGCGCGCGGAAGAGATCACCCGGCAGCGTCAAACGCAGGGTTTCCGCCAGTTCCTCGTCGGACACCCTGTCGGCATGGCGCGGAATGACCGGCGGCCCTTGATACCCGGCCAGACTTGTCTCGAAAGGCGAGCGTGTGGGAAAAAGCGTTTGATCAAACAAGGTCAAGGCGGACTGCATGATTTTGGCCATATCCTCCAATGCCGCGATAACTTCCTCAACCGTGAACGGACCAAGCGAACGTTCCCAGGCGTCGCCACGCGCCTTGTTGAGGCAGCTGACGGTCAGCGCCTGCCCGGTCAGGGGCGCGGCATCAAGCGGCAAGGCCGGCGCGAAATTGAGCGGACCAAAATAAATCAATTCGTTGCACAGCGGATACAGGGCAAACGCGTCTTCCAGGCTGGCAACCGCATCCGCGAAACGATTGTTGGCCGGCAAGCCAAGGTAATCGCGCGCCAGGCCGGCTATGAACGCGGTTTGATCGGGTTCAGACCTGTTTTGCATGAACTTTCCAACGGCAGCAGTGTTGATGGTAAAGCGATTGCCGAAATTCCAGGTGCCGAAAATTCCGGCTACGGATTGAGCGCGCAGATAACGGAGTTTGGCGTGGATATGTCCGAGCATCGGCATATTGGCGGCGGTGCCCAATTCATGCGTTGTGCCGAGCTGCAGCTTGGCGGCAATATTGTGGCCGGTCTGGCGGGCGCAGTCGGTAATGGTTGTGTAGCGCTCGCTTGGCCCGGTGTAAATAAGCGAATATTCGTTGACAATCCGCCGTTGCCCGAGGATGGGCATCATACCGCCGCACTCAAAGTCGGCCATGACGATGATGTCGGGGTGAAGCCGTTTGATCAGCTCCCGTTGCGGGTGCGGCGCATACATGATCCAATTCCAGTTCCAGGCGATGACCGGCGCCTGGCATCCCGCAGCGCGGCAGCCTTGATGATAGAGATTGAGAATTTCGGCGATTATTTCTTCCGGCGTCCGTTCGGCGCAGCGCGGACAATCAATCCCGGGATGTTCCTGATTGCTCGAAAACACTTTGCCGCCCGGATTGGTGATCGTATGGCAGTAACAATGTGTTGGAGCCTCTGAAGCGTTGATATGAATTGTGCCGGCCAGCCCCGGCACGGCTTCGTGCAGCCTCCGCGCCATTTCGTAAACATAAGCCTTGCCGTCGGGCGTGCTGGTGCACAAAAGGCTGGTTTCGATGCCGGGCGGCGGGCTGGGCGATTTGCCCGGAGCGCCGCGCATGGCCGGGAATCTTTCCCAGATGCGATGCGCGCGCGGATAGGCTTTCGGCTCGTTCAGATACAGATAAACCCCCACATCGAACCGCGCGGCGCGCGCAATCAGCCGCCGCAGCGTGTCCTGCCGTTGCTGTTGCGCCGCGCTATCCGGCTCCCGGAATCCAACCAGTTTACGCATCCAGACGTTCAGCCAGCAGCCGTTGA
>CAZMFH010000251.1:0-3670 GCA_964565485.1 uncultured Verrucomicrobiota bacterium
TGTTGATGTTGTAGGCGCCCACGGCATATTTGCCGTAAGCATGTTTAAATAGTTCGCGTGTATTGACAATCATGGTGCTCCTTGCAGTGTTGGTTATGATTTTGCCTTTTGCCTTATCCGTATCCGTGAACGTCAGATGTTTAATAAACTTTGCCGGGCGGCGCGTCAATCTTTTTCTTGAGTTTTTTTGGCGGTGGGGCATTGCGCTTGCCTTAAAGGAAATTTCTTTGCTATGTTCTTTGTGTCGCTTGATGCGATTCGGGTTGGACGGCATGTTGTTGACTGTTTTTTTTGATGGCGCGGAGGAGCTGCAATGACAAATCCGTGGATGGTCTCATTGTTGGTGGGGTTGGGGGGATTTGCCGGTTCGGTTGCGCGCTATGGTTTAAGCGTGGCATCGCAGCGTTGCGCCTTCGATTGGCCGTTGGGGACGCTTGCAGCCAACATGCTGGGATGTCTTGCGATTGGCGCGTTGACTGGGATTTCATCACGGAGCGAGGCGCTTTCGCCCGAAATCAGGCTGGCTTTGGCCACCGGATTTTGCGGAGGCTTTACGACAATGTCTTCCATGGTCTATGAAACTGTGGAAATGATTCGTGCCAGCGAATATTTGCATGCGACTTTCTATGTGGCGGGCACATTGCTCCTTTCCCTGGCCGCCTTTTTGGCGGGGATTATATTGGCGCGCATGTTTTTTAAAATCGGAGGTGGAGTATGGAGCTAAAAGCCGAATCGAAGTTGTTACGGATATTTTTAGGCGAGGCCGATAAGGTCAGGCACACCGCGCTCTACGAGGCGATTGTGCGCGAGGCGCGGCGGATGGAGTTGGCCGGGGCAACTGTCTGGCGGGGGGTGATGGGGTTTGGCGCCGCAAGTCGTATTCGGACGGCAAAAATTCTTGATCTCTCGGCGGATCTTCCTGTTATTGTCGAGATTGTGGATGCGGAGGAAAAAATTGACCGCTTTCTGCCGATGCTTCATGAGTTGTTTGAAAATGCCGGGTGTGGCGGGTTGGTGACGATTGAAAATGTCAAAGTCATCAAGTATCTGCATGGCGCGGACAGGTCCGGACAACAGCCCAAACCGGCATAGCTTGAACCATGCGTCCGGGTTGGGCGCATCCCCGCTTGACTTACGCCGCGGCGTTTGATGTTATACACGGCATGCAAGTTCTCGATGTCATGCGGAATTTTTTCGACAGAGGCGGTCCTTTGATTTGGCCGCTGGTTGCCTGTTCACTGGTTTCCCTGACGGTTACAATTGAACGTATTTTTTTTTGGTGGCGCTTCGATCGCTGTCGGCGCCGGAGCGCCGCCGTGCTTGAGTCAATCTTTTGGGAGACGGAACAGTGCCGTTTGCCGCAGGCCTTGGAAGAGGCGCAAGCGTCGCCTGCCGCGATTGTCGGTGTGCTTGCGGCCGGTTTGCGGCACAGTAATTATGGGTTTGTGGAGAACATGGAGATTGCCGCCAATGATGCAATTGCGCGCATGAAGCAAGGTCTTGCTGTTCTTGATACCATCATCACCATGGCGCCGTTGCTCGGCATTCTGGGCACGGTTTTCGGCATTATTCGTTCTTTTCGAGTGCTTGGCGCTGGTGATATTTCGAGTTCCGTGGCTGTTAATCTGGGTGTGGCGGAGTCTTTGATCAGCACGGCTGCCGGGATTACCGTCGCGTTGCTGACGCTTGTGCCTTTTAATGCGCTGGTCAGCAAGGTGCAGCGCGAAACCAGGCGGATGGAACAAACCATTGCGCAATTTGAAACCGCTTTCCGCAAGGGCTCTCAGCATGCGTCTGACCACCGGATACGAGCATAAAAAGGCGCGCATCGAATTGATTCCGCTGCTTGATATCACTTTGATGCTGCTGGTTTTCTTTATTTATGCCGTTTTATCCATGTCGGCGCATCAGAATGTGCGGGTGGCTTTGCCGGTGGCGCGCGGCGAGCCGCAGGAGCGCGCCGTTTTGAGTCTTGTGCTTGATGAGCAAAACCGGATTTGGCTGGACAACCGTATCTGCGCCATGCCTGATTGCGTGCGCGAAGTGGCCGGGCGTGTGCGGGAGCAGGGGCTTGCCGTGGTCATCCGCGGCGACCGCCGCACGGAGTTGGGCATTGGCATTGAATTGCTTGCGCGCTTGCGCAACGCGGGGGTTCCTGCGGTTGCTTTTGAAGTTGAGAAGCAAAAAAAAGAGTTTGAATGAGACGGACCCGGATGAATTTTAACTTGCGCATGCTGGTCAGTTTTGGTCTGGCGGTTTTGTTGCATTGCCTGGCTGCGCTGGCGGCGGTTTTAAGTTGCGGTTCTTGTAATGCCGGTTGGGTGCCTGATTTTATGACCGGCGAATCGAGTCTTGAGCTTTCCGTCGCCGCCCGGATGATTGATCCGCCGCCCGCGCCGCGATTGATTGCTTCCGGTTCTGCGCCGGTGTTGATGGAGCCGGAGGCGATCTTGACAGCCAGTCCGGCAGAGGCGTTGCCGGATACGCAGCAGCGCTTGACGGATGAACGTGAATTAAGTCGGCTTGATGCTCCATCCGTACCGGCAGAGGCGGCGGCGCCGGAAGACGAGCCTGCTTCCGAGCCGGCGTTGGAAACGTCCGGCGCGGATTTGGAACGCGGTGTGATTGGCGCTGTGCGTTTATCCGCGAATGTGGCGCCTTATTATCCTTTGGGCGCGCGGATGCGCGGCGAAGAAGGTGTTGTGCGCGTGCGTGTTGAGGTCAATCCGGATGGGTCGGCTGCGTCTTGCGCGATTGAGCGTTCGAGCGGATTCCCCGCTTTGGATCAGGCCGCTTTGCATGCGGCGCGCCGGGCGCGTTATGTTTCCGCGCAGCCGGCAGCCCAGGCGGCGCATGGCCGGATTGAGCTCGATTTTAGATTTCAATTGACCGACTGAAGGGATGGCGCAAGATGTTGGATTGGCATATGTATTTGTTGTGTGGAATTGCGGCCTATCTGTTGGGCGCTGTTCCGTTCGGCTTGATTATTGCGCGTATGCATGGCGTGGATATCCGGCGTGTCGGCAGCGGCAATATCGGCGCCACAAATGTCTGGCGCGTTCTGGGTCGGGGTTGGGGGGCGCTTGCCTTCACCTGCGATGCCTTGAAAGGATTTTTGCCCGCTTATCTCTTGCCGCATTTGGCCGGCGCTGAGGATAACATGTGTTTTGTTGTGGTTTGCGCATGCCTGGCCGTTATCGGGCATGTCTGGCCGGTTTATCTGCGCTTCCGGGGCGGCAAAGGCGTGGCGACCGGCGCCGGCGCTCTGCTCGGAATGGCGCCTCTGGCGGGTGGGACGGGGTTATTGGTCTGGCTGATTGTTTTTCTGGTTTGGCGTTATGTGTCGCTGGCATCCGTTGTCGCGGCGGCTGCTTCCGCATTGATGGCCTGGTTGTGCTATGCGGAACGGGGTCTTTTGTTGCCCGGCGTTCTGACGTTGATCTGCATGTTGACAATTTGGCGGCATAAGGGCAATATTCAACGTTTACGGCAGGGAACGGAATATCGTTTTCAGTTTCGATCCGGGAAGAAGTTGTAACCTGGGTTTGTCGCGGTTACTGTCTTTTGACCGGCGTATGCAAGCTGTTTCAAAGGCAAGTCTGGCTTGTGAAAATCAAAAAAACATGAAAAACATATTAATTATCGGCGACGGTGGGTGGGGGACGGCCTT
>CAZMFH010000252.1:0-3652 GCA_964565485.1 uncultured Verrucomicrobiota bacterium
TTTCGTTCCTAACCGAACTTGTTATGTTTCTACACCTCCATCTTTGATTTACAACACCTTTTGTGCCGTTTTTGGGCACACTCCGACTATGCTCAAATCACTCAAAAGGCGCCACATAATAGTCAATTGCTAAAATATCACCGGTCAAAAGCAGTGCGGTTGCCAACAGGATGCCGACTTTGTGAAAAACATTTCTGCTTTTCAGACAACGCTTAGCCAATTTCAATGATGTATGCATATGTGGATCCCCATTAATTTCTGTTCCACATGCGAGACACGTAGCCGTATGCCACGGCTCAGTCCTCGAACTCCGTGGCTTGATGGCCTTGTTCCAATTGCATGCCGTCCAGATAAATTGTGCCGGGTTTGGAAAGACGCACTTCAAAAAGCATACCGTGGCGCGGCGTCCGCGCCGGCATGACAAGCGGCAACTCGTAACGCGCCCATTGGTCGGTTAGTTTGAATGTGCGCGGCTCACCGCCTTGCCCTGCGCGAACCCAGATTGATTCGCCGTCTTTTGCGCCTTTTGCCCAGAACGACCAGACATATTCTGTATCCTTATCATGCTGAGGACTGCATTCCCAATATGCTTGAACGGATCCCTTTGCGGGTGTTCTTTTGGTCAGGCTCAGGCATTTATCCCCGAACTTGGCCACGCCTTTTCCGGAAGCAATCACGCCTTCGCCAAAATAATAGTCCGGCACACCAACAACTGTTTCCTCCTCAAAGCTCGGATTGGGGAATACGTTCTTCTTCCCCGCGCGCGCATTATTGGCGTGCGGCATCTCTTCCGGCGGAATTTCATCCGGCCTGATCGCAGCCAAGGTCATCTGAATCGGCTCTTTGATTTCCGAGCCAAGCGTCCAGGCGCGCACGGCAAACGGCTCCAGTTCTTCCGTAAATACACCATCGCTGACCGCCAGGTTTGCTCCGCCAAAGATGTTCGATACCGCACCAGAAAGACCGGCCACACGGACTTGCGCGGTTACCGGGTAATAGCGGCTGTTGGCCGCCAACAGCACTAACCCGCCAGCCGGATTGCGGAATATTTTGCCTTGAATATCCGGGAATTCTTCACGCTCCGGTTGGAATAAGGCCTCTTTCCATTCCGGCTCGGAACGTGTTGCCCGCTGGTGTTGCACAACCTGCGCGACTTTCGGCTGCACCGCCATTGGTCCGATTATCTTGACCTTGGCGATGGCCGCTTTCAGATTATCCCAGGCAATCTCCGGCATGGGATACCTGAACCAGAACAGCCCGCGCGCGCCATGAATAATCGCCAGAAAATTCTGGCAATCCTGCTCAGCCAATGTGATGCCACGTTTGCGGCTCCCGCTCCAAATCCAGCCAACCGGCACAATCCAGACGGCTTTCCTGTATTTGGCCGCTTTAAGATCATTCCAATGCACGATTTTGGAAACGTAGTTCGGGGTAGTCCGTCCGGCCGCTTGAGGGTCGCCGCCGGGGATCCAGTAGGGATCGGTGCAGAGAATGTCGCATGGCTTGATGTATTTGTCGCCATCCGGAATATGGCTGCTGTATAAGAGCATCACCGGATGATAGCCGTCAGTCTGGTGTGTCTGCCGATAAATCAAGTCAAGCGATTTCGAGATAGTGAAAAAGGAATCACCGCATGGTTCGTCAAATGAATTATAAGCGATTAAATTAGGATGATCTTTAACGCTTTCAATCATTGATTTGGTTAAAGGAATATTTTTCTCAAAATATTCGTCAAACACAGCCGTTTTGTCCGTTGGTGAACCGGCGCAAAACATCAAAAAGCAGCGTAGCGAAATAGATCCACTTTGCCACATTGTGATTTTTTTCGCTTCCTCTCCCAGTAGTTCCTTCGGCAGCTTCAGATCCGCATCGCGATATGACATCCAGCCGGTTTCCATCTGCGTTACGAGGGTCAGGTCATGTTTTTGCGCTTGATCGGCATAGCAGCGCGCATCTTCCGGCTGTGTGCTTCTATGCCATTGGACAAAAGTGTTGCACCCGGCCTCGGCAATAGCCTTGAAATGTTCTTCTTGATCTGGGGCGATGCCGGCCATGACCGGCCCAAACGGGAAGAACGGCTGGTCATTCTTGAGCACCACCCGGTTGATCTGATCAATCTTGACCTCGCGCCCAGGTTTCGGCGCACGCTTGATCAATTCTGTTGATATTCCGTAAAATATCGCGCCATCCGGACGTTGCAACGCAATGGTTACCGCCTGTGTGCCAAGCGGCAACTCCGCTATCGGCGCGCGCACCTGTGTTTCCGCCAACGCCGAAGCGTGGCCGACAACCTTGCCGTCAATCAGCGCCGCCACCGTCATCCCGGCCAGACTTTCCGTCGGCAGGGCTATCTCCGCCACCGCAACGGCCTCTGATTCCGTGGTATAATAGTTCCGATCCAGATAGGCTTCCATGATCTTGAGCGCCGCCGGATTCTCGATCGTTGTCGTCCGATAAGTCGCGCCGCCAGCAGCATCGCGCAGTTCCACCGTAATCAGGCGTTCCGAGGGAACCGGTGCGGGGATAGCGAGCGTTAAAGCTTTTTGTTCCATACCCTTAAACTCAACCCGCTCCCGAACAACCAGGCTTGCGCCGCCGGCCGGCTGATCGCTTATCACCAGTTCCGCTGTGCCGGGCGTTTGGTTGGCGCTCTTGAGCATCAGCTCAAGTCCGTAATGATTCGTGCCATCCTTGAGCGAGTAGGGCTTTACCGTCGCCGTTTCCAGCGAGGGCAGAAAGGGAACCTGCAGCTTCCCCGGCTGCGGTGCGGCCAGCGTTCCGAATGCGCTGATTTCATGGAATGTCCGCACTACCGGCCGCCAAAGCGAAGCTTCGATGACATCATGCGTGATCACCATGCAGGCGTCCATTTGCGGGCAGCGCCGGTTGCGCATAACATTCAGGCGTATATGCTCAAAATCGCCATATTCCAGAAAAAGATAGAGCGGAAGCGCTATTTCTGCGGTCCAGCCGGTATCGGTTACAACCGTAGCCGAACGCCAGGGCAGGTTCCAGGTCTGGCGTTCACGCTGACCCTCGATAAAACGCTGCTCGGCCTTGACGTTGAAACAGCTTAGAAGAAAGTGATAATAGACTTTGTCACGCGGATCGGAGGTCAGAAATATTTCGACAGATTCGTCGGTATTGACACTGCCGTCATGCTCTTTGACCTTTGGCGCAAGGATCAGTTTCTGGAGCGGATTCTTGCATTCCAAGCCAAGATAGAGCCAGGTGTCGTCGTAAGCCAAGCGCACATTTGTGTCGGCAGTTGGCCGACCTTTTTCCGAACCGCTCCAGAGTGTGAATTCGCCCAAGGATTTTGTTTTTGCCCAGAACGGTTCATTCAAAATGCCGTCTATTTGCGGCGGAGTCTCGATTTTCAAGGCCTCGGCGTCGGGCAGCTTGGCGGATAATCCGGAGGTATGGAGGGCGGCCAACAGCAAGGCTCCTGTCATGACAATTCGCATCGTTTTTTGGGTCATTTCTTTGTTCCTTTTTTGGGCATTAACACCTTGACGCTTAACATTTCTTCAGGTAGCCGCCGCCGTGAGGCGGTGGTGCTCCCTTTTCCGGAATATCCACAACAGAGCTGGCGCGGAATAAGACTACTCACCAGTAGACACAGAGTAAAGCAAAGCGGAGGTTTTCCCAA
>CAZMFH010000253.1:0-3647 GCA_964565485.1 uncultured Verrucomicrobiota bacterium
CCGCAAACAAACGCTCCGGCTCGCTTAGATCCTTGACCCAGAGAAATTCGGCAAAGCGCAATTCAATCGCGCTGCGCAGAACAACAAAGAGCGCAATGAAAACCGGGATTTGCACGATCATCGGCAGGCATCCGCTTACGGGATTGACCTTGTTCTTTTTATACAAGGCCATGGTTTCTTCCTGCAGTTTGCGCGGATTGTTTTTATGCAGTTTGCGCAATTCCATCATTTGCGGTTGCAGTTCCTGCATGCGTTTCATGCTTTCCGTGCTCTTGTGCGTCAGCGGCCAGAACAGGATGCGGATCAGAATGGTAAGAACGATGATGGCCAGGCCGTAGTTGGGTAGAAGCGAATAGGTTGTGTTGAGGACGCTCAGGAGAAAGACACAGAGCGGCGCCCACATTCCGAAATCCATCACTTTTTCCTGATGCAGGCCAAGCTGACGCAACGCCGAATATTTTTTTGGCCCGACATAATAGGAAAACTTTCTGGTATAACTTTCCTGAGGGGCTATGTTGATTGCGGCAAAACGCGCCTGGGCTGAGACGCCGGTAACTGCAGCGCTGCGCGGGGCGCGGCTTGCGTCGGATTCCTCGCCGGGCGCCATCGCGCGTTCCGCAGTTATTGTATAAGCGCCTGCGCCGTCATTCGGGCGCAGAATCTGGACGAAGAATTTGCTTTTAACGGCTATCCAGTCAATGGGCGCGTTGACCGGCATGTTGATGGTTTGCGGCATGCCGGAAGCCGCAGTTTGTTTTTTGAAAAGTTTGGGGAGTTCCGAGCCCCAGTATTTGACGCCGTCCCCGCCGGTCGCGCCCAGGACATCAATGCCCAGCGCCTGGCCGCCTACGTTTTTGGTCTCGCTCTCAGCGACACTCATGGCGCCGATTCGGATGGCATGTTCGCCGATGGTGATTGGTTCGGAGCTTTCATTGAAGAATGTGTCTTCAATCATGATTTGATAGTTGGCGCCCAAAATAAGGCGGCGTTGCAGGCTTAATCCTGTTGCGTCGCCTGCGTGCAGCGTAACGCCATGTTGATCGGTTTCGGTGATTGTGAAATCGGCGTCTTGTGATAAGCCTGGCAAAGCCGCATAAGTCATGGCCGGGGCATCGGAGAAATCGAGCAGAACAGGCGCGCTGCGCGGATCAACAGCTTGGCGGTAATCGCTTAACTCCACCGTTATCAGGCCGCCGCCCCAGGATGAGCCGGTGATTTTGATGTCGGCGTTGGTCAATGTGAAATATTGTTGCTCCTGACGCGGCGCCTGGGATATTTCCGGCGCTGCCTGTGCGGACGGTATTGTTGCGCTTGTGATTGCCGGTGTTGCGGCGGGTGGGGCAGGCTCAAGCGGTGTGGGCTCCTGCACAGCAACGGCATCGGCGGGTGCAAGCGGCTTGACGGGGGCGGAAGCCGGAAAAAAATAGTTGGCGAACATTGGCCAGGCAATGACCAGCGCGAGCAGGGCGGCTACAATAATAAAATCCTGTTTTTTCATTTTTTTTGATTCCGTCGTAACGCGGACAAGCCGCGTTCAGTTTTTTTGTTCGTTTAAGGCACCGGGTCGTAGCCGCCCGGGTGCAAGGGGTGGCATTTGGCCAGGCGCATGAGTCCCATGCCGATGCCGCGGATACATCCGTATTTATTGATGGCTTCAATACAGAAGCTGGAGCAGGAAGGATAAAAACGGCAGCATTCCCCGAGAAGCGGCGAAATCAGGTATTGATATGTGCGCAAGAGCATGATTAATAAGACGGACATTTTGCCTGCTGTTCTCCGGTGTTTGCCGCGTTCAACAAGCTTAGTTGACACGCAAGCCGACTGAATTCTTCGTTTATTTCCTGCCAGGTCGCCTTTGTTATACCTGTTTTTGCCACAAGAACCAAGTCAATATTTTTTTGCAACAAACAGCGCTTGCTTCGAAACATCTCCCGCAGCCTGCGTTTGGCGCGGTTGCGAATCACAGCATTGCCGATACGCCGGCTGGCTACGAAGCCTGCGCGTTGTGCGGCATTCGACGCCGGCGCAGCCCAAATTGCCATAAGCCGCCCGCTACGCCGATTGCCGAACGCATAGACACGTTCAAATTGTGTGGTGCGTTGGAGACGCAGTTTTTTTGGAAAACGTCCCGTGCCCGGCGGATGGGGTTTGCCGTTTGTAGCCGCCATCACAAACTGTTTCGTTGTATGCGTGGCATGAACGCAGCTGGAATTAAACCGGCTGCCGGTCAGACCGTCAGTTTTTTCCGGCCTTTACGCCGGCGACTGGCGAGGACTTTGCGCCCATCCGCCGTAGTCATTCTGGCGCGAAATCCGTGTTTGCGTTTGCGTTTTTTTGCCGATGGATGATAGGTGCGTTTCATATTGTTTTATTAAACCGGCAGTTCTGTTTTTTTGTTCAGGTTGCTGACGGTTTTTATGGTTGCTGTTTCTTATATCATGATGAACATAACTTACGCCCTGCGTAAAAAAACGGTAAATTAATCTTTTTCGGCAAATTGTCAAGCACGATGGCGTTATCGGCTGGACGGCGTTTTGCCGGCGATGCGCTCGATCAGGGCAATAATGATGTAGCCCGCGATACAGAGCGCCAGAGAAAGCCAGAATATTTTGGAGCCGAAATCCGGCCAAACCACCGCTTCGCGTATGGGAATAATTTCGCCGTTTGGTTTGACTGCTGTTTCAAGCGTGATGCGGAAAGGCCATATTTTCCAGAGCGAACCGATCATGAACCCGACCAGCATTGTGATTGTCGCGCGCCGTTGATGTTTCAGGAGCCAGGTCAGCAAACGCGCGAAGAGCATGATGCCAACCGCAATTCCGGCCGCCACCGGTAATAAAACCAAAAAATCAAGCGTTTTAACGGCATCCAGGATGTATTTATATTGTCCGAGAATAAAAAGCAGAAACGATCCTGAAATGCCCGGTAGAATCATTGCCATAATGGCGATGCCGGCGCACCAGAACAATGTCAGCGGATCGTGCGGCATATCAACTGGGATCATGCGCACGACAAAATAGGCAATCAATGCGCCAAATATACAGGCCAACGTTGTGATAATATTCCAGCGCACATGCGCGCTGACCGATACGATTGAGGCTAAAACCAGTCCGAAGAAGAACGCGAAGAGTGGAATGGGGTGATGCTCCAGCAGCCAACTGACAAGATGGGCAAGCGAAAAAAGAGCCAAACCCAGTCCGAGGCCAAGCGCAAGCAGGAATTTCCAGTTGACATGTTCGAGAGCGGCTTTGATTTGAAATTTCAGCAGGAGTTTGAGGAAAGTCAGGTTGAATGATTTGATGGTTGCCAGCAGTTCCTCGTAAACCCCCAGAATGAATGCCATGGTTCCGCCGGAAACGCCTGGAACAACATCGGCAGCGCCCATGGCCACGCCGATAGCGGAGATGCCGAGATAATCCAGAAAATTACGTTGTTTTTTGGCTGAAGCGCTCATACCGGATGTTTTCAGAAATAACAGCGCAGACCGGTTTTGAGGCCGATATCGTAATTCTTTTCTTTATTGTCCTGAATAAAAGCCTTTTCGGACGCCAAGTCATAATAGAGCTCAAGATAGATGGCGATGTATTCCGAAAGGAATACTTTTGTTCCGACGGGGCACAAGGGGTACTGATACACTATTACGATTA
>CAZMFH010000254.1:0-1199 GCA_964565485.1 uncultured Verrucomicrobiota bacterium
GGTTTTATGCATTTTGTTTAGAGCAAAAAATAATTCAAAACAGCGAAAGATTTTTGTTCGCTTCTGTGATAGGATTATAAAGAAGGGCATGTTTTATTCAAGGCAAAAGGAATGTCTGATTATATCGGGAGGATGAATAAGTAAATGGGGCGCATGATTGCGCCGCTTAAGGAGGGGCAGGGTATTATGATCAAACGAACAATGCTGTTTTTTCTTTTAATGGCAGGCATCAACGGTTTCAACGGTTGGGCGCAAAACATTATGGAGGATCCGCCGTTGACTCAAATGTTTTTCGGCGCGCCGCTCGCGGGTGGGACGGGGCAACGCCACGGATTGGATGTATCCGCCGCCGCAGCTTTTCCCAGGCAATCATTTTTAGCCGCTGCGGATCGCGCGGGTTTCTGTAGTTTTAGCGGTGTAACGAATGTTCATGTTGCGGACGGCAAACTGGTCATGACGTTGGTGAAAGATACGGCCGTGCTGGGCTGGGGCAATTATAATGGCCTCAATCCGGATTTTAAAATTACGTCTTATCCGGAAATGTTCACCGTTGCCCTGGCCGTGAACCAGTCGGGCACAAGTCTTTGGACTTGCGTATATACCAATGATGCGCTTAATCGGCAGCAAGGCAACATCAAAAAAATGCCGGCTGCACAAGGCGCGCTGGATTTGAGGTTTGAAAACATATTGGTCCGCGGTGAGAGACGCTGGTATCGCGATGGGAAAGTGCGGACTGGGAATGGCTTGGAATTTACGATCAATGGGCATGCGGGAGAGACCATTGAAATCGAGCGTGTTGAGATCATCAACTCCCTTTACAAGGTCTATGTGCGCCATGAATTCGTGCTGCCGGAAGAAAAAATCTGGCGCGCGGTGGCGGATGTATGCGCGGGAGGGAAGTTATATTGGTCGTGTCGGGCGCGTTTATTGGTCAATGGCCACGTCCTTGAAATCCCGCCGGTAGTTGAAGGCAGCCACGGATATTACCTGACGCGTCTGAACGGACATGCGTTTGATATTGCGCCCTGGCTGAAGCCGGGGACGAATGTGATTGGGATTTATGATGAGCAATTGATTGCAATTCCATTGCCAATTTTATTAACATATCCAATTCATTTGTTAGTTTCATAAGTTCCTCCATATTTTATATAATAAATTTTTGTTATTTAAAAAAATCAAAAAAATTCTGAATATTACAA
>CAZMFH010000254.1:1209-3638 GCA_964565485.1 uncultured Verrucomicrobiota bacterium
CCTTGCAGAGCCGCATTGTCATGAAGGCCGGCGAGGTTATTGATCTGGCCAGTGGTCCCGGTTGGCGGTATGGCTTTGCCGCCGAAGATGGGTGGAGCAAGCCTGGCTTTGATGCCGCAAACTGGCAGACCGTAACACAAACGACGGCGTGGAGCCGCGCGCAAATTGACAGTTCTTCGTGGCTGCCGGCCTATCAGGGGCGTTTGCTCCTTGCAAATCAGGATAGTCGGGAACTGGTGTTTAACGATACAACCAATGCCGTTTTGGAAACTCTGATTCCTGTGGGCATGCAGGCGCTTGCTCCGCAGGTTGCCTATAAAATCGGACGGTGCCGGGATGGCGCAGTGGAGGAAGTCAAAGGCGGCACAATTACGGAAGCGCGCCTTGACGGCGACAATCTGGTCTATCGCATGGATCTTGGCAAATTGCCGGGCGGCGTTTATGTTGCGGCGCTGGCGCTGCTGGACAAAGGTGGCGTGATCATTGAAACGCGCCCGCGTGAGCCATTTGTAGTTATTACGGCATCGCAAGGCAAGATGATAACCGGCCAAAGCTATACGGAAGGCTTGGAGCTGGAACTGGAAGATACAATTGATTGCGCCAATCCCAATGATCCGCATCCCACATTTGAGAGCTGTCCTGCAGACGGCGTCATCAAGTCGCCGGCCATTGTCAACAAAGCCGGCTTGCGTTACCGGGAAGTGGCGAGTTGGCGGCGCGGGGCGGGATTTACTTATCGGATAGAATTCAAACATCCGGGCTCATTTTATCTGATTGAAGTGGAATATCCTGATGACGCCAAACGGATCATCGAGGTTATTATTAACGGCAAGCAAACCGGCGTATGGAACAATTGCCAATCCGCGAGCGGCGCCGAGACGGGCGGTCGGCATCTGCCGACCGGCAGAATGGAGAAATTGCAATGGTTGCATGTGGCGGACGAAGGGGTACATTCACTTGATATTGTCAATCATCATACTAATGAGAAGGGCGCCGCAAGCGCAATCAAGATATATCGGGTTAAAGGGCGTTTGCCGGAATTGGCGGTTGGGCATGAACGCGCTTTCGGGCATTATACGGAGCGGACATCATATTCCAGCGGCATTGCCAATGTATTCGGTGTTGGTCGAATCGGCGTTTTTGATAATCCGGGGTATCGCGAAACAATCAAACTCAGCGAATCGCGGATGGCATTGCGCATCATGGAGTTGGAATGGCTGTGTAACACTTATGATCGCTACATCCAATGGATGAAATTCAGCGGCCGCAATTTGCATGTCTTGGGATGTTATCAATATAATTCAAGAAACGACCCCTTGTTACCCGTGCCCGGTTATCGCACGGCGCGGGTCAGCCAGTGTCCGCGCCGCATCCTGGCGCAATTCATGGATGCCAACAATATTGCGTTTTATTCGGAAGTGGAATGGGGCGCTCCACCGGACCCGTTTGCGGCTACGCCTGAGATGCAGATGATTGCCCGGGACGGGAAAGAGGGCATTTTGAATTGGATGCATCCGGAGGTGAAAGCGTCTTATGAAAAACTGATTAGCGACATAGCTGATACCTTTGCTGACTTGCAAGCCTACTGTGGCGTTCATGCTGTTCTCAATATGCAAACCACAACCTGGACTATTCCTGGTTTTGCGGGATCAAAGTATCAATCGCCTCCTCGTTTGGATGCGTTGGATGCGCTCCTGACCAGTTATGACGATTTGACATTCGATCTCTTCGAAAAAGAAGCCGGGTTAAAGACAGGGATTGCCATCAAGGATCCGGATCGGTTCCAGGCTCGCGCAAAATTGATCGAAGCAAATCCAGCCTTGCGCGAAAAATTTCTGGTCTGGCGCGGACGCAAACTGACCGAACTGTATGCGGGGGTTGCCGCGCGAATCAAGAAAAAACGTAGCGACTTGGAACTGGCGCTTGTCCCGGCGGCATGCATGTATTCCTGGGAAAATATGACGCCACAACTGTTTGAAGCGATGGAGCGGAAGGACAAAAGTCTTGGCATGGATGCCTATCTGAAAATGTTCGGTATCAATCTGCAGGATTTGAATGCCGTGCCGGGTGTGTTTGTCGGACGCTGGGCGGTGGCCTGGATCAGAAGCAGGCAAAACAAATACAACACAACCCAGGATCCTTACATATGGTTGGGGCAAACAGATCCAAAACACACCGATTTCTTTAACCGTTATTCGCCGACCCGACGTTATGCGATGTTGTATCTCGACTGGAATGAAAGCTTCTTAAACGGGCCGTCAGGAACAAGAAAACATATGGGAGGATGCATTCTGGCTGACGATTCCGACTGGCTCATGACGCTCCAGCTTGTCCGTTGCCAGAGCCAATTTGGCGGCTTGAATGCCCGCGAGCCGATTACCCAAGCCATGATTGTTAGCGATCCCGACATGCTTGTGCATGGATTTTCT
>CAZMFH010000255.1:0-3620 GCA_964565485.1 uncultured Verrucomicrobiota bacterium
AAGTGGAAAACAATTCCTATGTTTCCGTCAATGCCATAGCCCGCCAGCCGGACGGGAAAATTATTATTGGCGGCGATTTTAAGTTGGTCAATTACAGGAGTATGCCATATCTGGCGCGCTTAAATCCCAACGGCACCGTGGATGCGACATGGAATCCGGCGCCGAATTCCTATGTTTATGCAATCGCTGTTTCCGGAACTAACATTTATGTCGCCGGAGATTTTTCGGAAATTGGCGGAACCAATTGCGCGGCTTTGGCCAAACTTGATTATCATACGGGCGCGCTTGTTCCGGAATGGACAAATCGCATGGACGGATGTGTTTATACACTTGCTATCAGCGGGACCAATTTGTTTGTCGGCGGCAGTTTTACGGAGATTTCCGGCGTTGGGATAACCAACATTGCCAAAATAAGCAGCTATGACGGCACGCCTGATCCAAGCTGGAACGGCAGTATTCAATGTGACGAAGGTGATGAATTCTATAATAAAGTTTGTGCTGTTGCTGCCAACAGCAATGCGGTTTTTGTCGGCGGCTGGTTTACAAATATCAGCGGGCACTCATGCGGTTACTTTGCGAAACTTAATCCAACCAATGGCGCGCCGGATTTGACCTGGACAAATCAATTCGATAATTCTGTCAATGCGCTGGCTTTAAGCCCAGAGCATGTTTATGCCGGCGGTTGGTTCACCAATGTTAACGGCAATACCCAAAATTATCTTGCGCGTTGCATAGTAACCAATGGCCAGATTGACGGTTCCTGGGCGCCAAATCCGGATGATGGCGTAAATGTAATCGGCATTAATTCAACCAACATCCTGATTGGCGGAGATTTTATGACTATCGGCGGTTTTGCGCGCCCGCATACCGCGAGATTGAGCACGCTTTCCTCGCTTCCGATTGCCGCGTGGACCAATGGACCGGACGGATCGGTTTATGCATTGACGATATACACCACCAACGTTTTTGTTGGCGGCGCTTTTAACAACATCAGCGGTTCGACGGCAATTTCAATCGCCAAGGTTCATCCGATTACCGGCGCGGACACACCTGATTTCAATGCGCGCGCCACGGATGCGGCAAGCGTTTATGCCGTCAAGCGCCAAGCTGATGGAAAAATTATTTTAGGCGGAAAGTTCACTTCGATTAACGGCACACCGCGTCGGAATGTTGCGCGATTGAACAGTGACTTCACAATAGACGCAACCTGGAATCCTGATATCGGCTTATATCAATCCGATTATGTGCAAACCATTGCGATAGACGCCGCCACTAATATTTATGTCGGCGGGTCTTTCTACACGACATCCGGCACGATCCATATAATTAAAATCAAAAACGACGGCACATTCGATGCGCTCTGGACCAACGGCGCTCAATCGTATGTTTCCACGCTTTGTCTGGACGATACCAATTTATTTGCCGGCGGCAATTTTATCAGTATTGGCGGAATGAGTATGCGCAAGATTGCCAAACTGGAAACCGGTTTTGGCCTGGCATCTACAAATTTTACCAATGCCAGCGTCAATGGGGCGGCGCATGTGAAAGCCACGTTATACACCAATAATGCTCTTTTTGCCTGCGGTAATTTTACAAATATCGGCGGCGGCAGTTTGAAGGGTATTGCCAAATTGGATGCGGAAACCGGCCTTTTAATGGCCGGATTTACCAATCAGATAACGAGTGGAACTGCCTCTTGTCTCGCGCTCACTAATTCCGAGCTTTATGTGGCCGGCGCGATTTATGAAATTGGCGGCATCTCCATTCAAGGCTTGGCCAGACTGGATGCCGATTCCGGCGCGCTGGACATGAGTTTTTCAAACGCCATCACAATGGGCGGAGGCAAAGCCATAAATACTTTATTGCTTAACGGCTCAAACCTTTATGTTGGGGGTTTGTTCACAAATATTGGCGAATACGCCTGCAAAAATCTGGGGCGCATAAATCGTGCAACAGGATTGCCGGATACAAACTGGGCGCCGGAGTCGGATGGCGCGATTTTGGCTGTTGAGCAGGCCGACCACCGCCTGCTGGTAGGCGGGTCTTTCACCAATATGTGCGGCGTGGCGCGGTATGGGTTTGCCGTGTTGACTCACCCCGGGCCGGATGTGTATTTCTCCCAACCGACAAACGGTCAGCTTTATACCGCGCCGGCTACAATCAGCATGGTGGCGACAGCCGTGCCGCTTGACGGCCTGACAGTTACGCAGGTGGTTTTTTATCGCGGCGCTTTGCCGATTTACACCAATACCTCCGAACCTTATTCCAATACCTGGACGGGCGTCACACCGGGCGTTTATTATCTTTCGGCCCAAGGCTGGGACAGCGAAGGCGAGCGCGGAACATCCGCGCCCATAACCATTGTGGTCGGCGCGGCGCCGTTGATAACCAATCAACCGCAATCATGCACAAGCCCGGCCAGCGGCTCGGCAACCTTCCATATTGGCGCGGCCGGCACACAACCGTTATTTTACCAATGGGCCGAAGAATCTACGCCGGTCGCGGCGGCCACCAACGCGAGTTATACAATTAACCCGGTTAGCACGAATTTAGGCACGAATTATCATTGCATTGTCAGTAATGCTTTCGGCGTTGCCACAAGCGCCACGGCCACGTTGACTGTAACCTTGCCGCCGGTGATTGATGCTGAACCGGTCAGCACAACTAATGTTTTGGGCAGCACGGCGTCATTTATCGCGCGCTCTTTCGGCCAGCCGCCTTTATTTTATCGCTGGCATAAGGATGGTTCGCCATTAGCCGGTCAGAATGTTTCTACTTGCGCGCTGGTTAATGTTGTTTATGCGGATATGGGTGATTATCATTGCCTGATCAGCAACGTTTACGGCAGCGTAACAAGCCGCACAGCATCCCTAACGGTGGTGGAACTACCAACTATTACAAAACATCCGGGCTCTTTAACGCTTTTGGTCGGCAATTCGGCAACATTCAGTGTTACGGCAACCGGGACGCAGCCGCTTGGTTATCAATGGCAGAAAAACGGCGCGCCAATCGGCGGCGCAACCGGCGCAGCCTATTCGATTGCGGCTGTTGTTCAGGCCGATGCCGGAAATTATCGCTGCGTTGTCGCCAACAATTACGGAACAACCAACAGTCAAACCGCCGTTTTAACCGTAAATGCATTTGCGCCCGGCCCAGGCGTACCGGGCAACGTTACCGCCAGCGCCGGCCTTTATCGCGACAAAATTTTGGTTAGTTGGCTGGCCGGCACTAATGCAACCGGGCACCGTGTTTATCGGGCAACCAACAACATCACCGCTCTTGCGACATTGCAAGGCGTTTTGAACACCACCCAATTTGGCGATACCAACGTTATTCGCGGCTGTTTTTATTATTACTGGGTTCAATCCTATAATGCCGTTACATCCAGCGCCTGGAGCACAAGCGCCGGCGGCTGGCGGCGCAGCCATGCGGCGCAACTGGGCGGCGATTATGATGGCGATGGATTTGCTGATCCGGCTGTTTATGGCGAACCCGGCGGCGATTGGAAGATTCGGCTTTCAGGCAGCGGTTATGACCCATTAACGCTTACAAAATTCCTCGGCGGATCGGGGGATGTACCGGCGGTCGCCGATTATGATGGCGATAATTTTGCCGATCCG
>CAZMFH010000256.1:0-3619 GCA_964565485.1 uncultured Verrucomicrobiota bacterium
TATTTTTCCCTGAAGAAGTGGCATTTTCCAATGGAAACCTGCAGGCAGGCCTTTGCTTCCGCCGGCAGGTCGTTGCGCTCCAACATCCGCTTCAGTTCAGCCAGCGCGTTTGTATAGACTGCCTCGGAGGAAAAAGCTTTAAGATTTTTGGCGACAGCCCGGACCGCTTCCAACTGCAATTTCGGAGCCACACCCGGAATATCCAGGACTTTGGCGTGTGCCGTCCGGGCGTTTGCCCACATCGCCTCGCAAGCATGGCTTTTGGTTGTCCAGCCTTCCTTGCGCCAACGATCCCCGATGTTCATCTGCGCCTGCGCTTTCAGTTCGGCGGGGGCGCCTTCCGTTATCACCACCTTTTCAAAAGCGGCCCGCGCCAGGTCATGATCTGTTTCGACAAGGCCGATGGCAAACCAGGCTTTGGCTTTTTCTGTTCCGTTGGCCGCCAACGCCAGGGCTTTTTCGAAACTCGCGCGCGCCTCCACTTTCTTGCCTGCGTCTTGCTGAGCCTGTCCGGCCTGATACAAATCCATGAACTTGGCTTGTTCAGTTTGGTTTAGCATGGCTTTTGCTCCTTGCATTCGGTTTGTTGCAATGCTTTCCGCAAGCCCGGCAGATGCCAGGAGACCGGCCAGCAAGATGCCGCCGCATTGCGCTGTGATGCGTTTTATTATCATGGCCTGCTTTGCCTGTCGCGCCGGGGAACGGAGCGCAAAACAGCGTAAATTTTCAGCAACCCTCGTAAATGATGGCGGAAAACACGGGATGCGCGGCCAGTTTGGCGCGGCCCTTCAGGCCGGCCAATTCGATCAGAAAGGCGCATTCCACAATTTTGCCGCCCAATCTTTCGATCAATTTGGCGCAAGCCGCCGCCGTCCCGCCGGTTGCAAGCAGATCATCTACGATCAAGATGGAATCGCCTTTTTGAAGCGCGTCGGCATGAATACTGATTGTGGCGGAGCCATATTCCAGATCATAGGATTCATCAAGTGTTTGATAAGGCAATTTGCCTTTTTTGCGCACGGGAATAAAGCCGACGCCCAGGCGCAGCGCCACGGCGGCACCGAGAATAAAGCCGCGCGCGTCAATGGCCGCCACGGCCTTTGGTTTTTGGCGTAGATGCCGTTCGCAAAGCGCGTCTATTGCCTGCCGGAACAGATCGGCATCGGCAAGCACCGGGGTAATATCGCGGAATAAAATTCCTTTTTGTGGGAAATCCGGAATCTCGCGAATGGCTTTTTGGAGCGTGTTGTAGTTCATCGTTTGTCCTCCTGTTACTTTGAGTTTTTTGAATAAACAGCTTAAATTTCCGGCTATCCCGTTGGTTGTGGCCAACGGCGCATTTGTCGGCCATTCTATGCTTCAACCTCCAGCGGCGCAATGATTTTTATTGCCTCATAGGCGGCGATCAAGCCGAACATGGCCGTCGCATAAGGCAGGCTCCCAATTGGTTTGCGCGGCCGTCCGCGCGCGAAAGTTTCCGGCTCCGTTATCGTCGGCGCGGCTGAGTGGCGTGGCGGTTCGGTGGAATAAACGCAGCGCACTCCGCCTTCAATGCCGGCGCGGCGCAATTTTTTGCGGATAAACCTGGCCAGCGGACACATGCTCGTTTCGGCAATGTCGCCGACCCTGATTTGAAAAGGATCAATGCGCGTTGCGGCGCCCATGGCGGAAATAATCGGCAAGCCGGCGCGCGTGGCGGCGGTGATCAAGGCCACCTTCGGCGCAATGCTGTCTATGGCGTCCACCACCACGCTGAGCGGCGCGGCCAGCAATTCCGGCGCCGTTTGACTATCAATGAAAATCTGGCGCGCATCCACTTCACAGGCGGGATTAATATCGAGCACCCGCGCCTGGGCCGCTTCCGTTTTGGGCCGGTCAAGATTGGATTCAAGCGCATAGAGCTGCCGGTTGAAATTACTCGGGCGCACAACATCGCAATCCGCAAGCCGCAGAAAACCGATGCCGGAACGCGCCAGAGCCTCAACGGCATACGAGCCAACTGCGCCCAGCCCACAAACCGCCACCCGCGCAGCGCGCAGATGTTCCAGCGCTGCCGGGCCAAGCAATTGTTCTATGCGGCAAAATCTGTGCATAACCAACCAAGCAATCAGTTGCCGGTTAATCGGAAAAGAAAACGGCAGATGTTCCGTATGCGTTCTGATTGCATGCGTCCCATCATCCAGGTTTCGGCCACCCGCTTGGTCAGAAACGACATGGTCGGAAAGGAATGTTGCAGCATCATGATATCCGTTAGGCGCAGTCTTTTCTGAATGGCCAAGGCCCATTCGCCAATCATTTCGCCGGAACCATCGCCGATGATCCGCGCGCCAAGAATGCGGCCGGCTGGCGAAACATAGGCTTTCACAAAACCTTCCGCCAGATTTTCGGCGATGGCCGCGCCGTAATCGGCATAACGCGCTGTTACCTCCTCAAACCTGACGCCGGCCTGCGCAAGTTGCGCGCCGGTCGGGCCAACTTGAGAAACAGCCGGGGTGGTGAAAACCGTCCAAGGTATGGCGAATTTTTTGAAATTGATTTTGAACGGACCGGGGATCATGCTGTTCATAATCGCAAGCATGCCCTGATGCATGGCGGCATGGGTCAGCAGGGCGTGGCCGTTGCAATCGCCGACGCCAAAAATATGCCGGCGCGATGTGCGCAGGTATTTGTCAACCGTAATTCCGCGTTTGGTAAAGGCCACTCCGGCCTTGTCGAGCGCAAGCCCGTCCAGAACCGGCGTCCGTCCGGCGGCCACCAGCAAACGCCGCGAAACAATTTCATCGCCTTCTTCCGTCAAAAGCGCCACGGCATCGCCGCGTTTGCGGATTTCCCTGATGCGCCGTTTGTTGTAAACAGCGATGTTTTCCTTTTCAAAAATTGCCTGTAAGGCATTGCCCAAGTCCGGATCGCCCGCCGGAAGCAGGTGTGGATCCATATGCGCAATGGCGCAGCGGCAACCCAGGCGCGTAAAAGCCTGCGCCATCTCACAGCCAATGGCGCCGCCGCCGATGATCGTCATGCTTTCCGGAACGGATGCAAGTTGAAACATATTCTCGTTTGTCAGGATATCCACATCCGGCAGACCGGAAATGGGCGGCAAGGCCGGACGCGTGCCGACGCAGATATAAATGCGCCGCGCTGTGAATGAGCGCTCACCGACCGCCACTGTATGAGGTCCTATAAAACGCGCCGCGCCTTCGCCCAGCGCAAGCTTGACTTTTTCAAACATCTTGCCGGTTTTGGTGCGATTAATATATTCGATATAATCGTGGATTTTGCGAAAGGGTTCACCCACATCCGGCAGCGGCAACGCCGCCAGCGCCATCTGCGCCAGCCGCCCGACATCCGCGCGGGCGCGCGCCATGCTTAAGAGCGCTTTACTGGGAATACACCCCAGATTCATGCATTCCCCGCCGATGGCCCGGCTCTCGATCGCGCAGATCTTCAAGCCCATTTCCGAGCCCATTATGCTGACGGCCATTCCGGCCGGACCCAGCCCGATTACAATTGCGTCATATTCATAATTCATGATTAATCCGTTTATGTTGCGGTTTGAGCGCAAGTATATGGCACGGCATGCCGCCAGTCAAGAATTGGCGGGATTGGCAGCGCGTTTTGG
>CAZMFH010000257.1:0-3605 GCA_964565485.1 uncultured Verrucomicrobiota bacterium
GGCCTGGTTCATTTCCGGGTAACACTTTTCTGATAAAATCGTCCAGTATTCCCCGTAAAATCACCATTCGTTTATGCGGGTTGTTCAGGCTGTGGACTGCCATGCTCCGCCGGGAGCGCTACCGCCATTCCCCCGAACACCCGCGTTTCTCCAACCTGTTTTGAGAGACAATTCCCTCAAAAAACTGACTCAAGAATAGCCGCACTGGACATCTACTGTCAAGTCAAAAAAACGCGGAAAATTAGGGGGGGGGTAAATCGTTGATATTCAATCGGTTGCGGCAATAAAAAAATTTAATATTTTTTTCAGAAAAATGTTGACGCCGCGGCGTTTTTTTGTATCTTATGTCTTGTTGTATTAATCCAATCAGAAAGGAGTTGCCCCATGTCCGCTACACGCATCGCCGAATCGAAACCAAAATCCGCTGCTGAAGCTCTTGCATCCTGCCGGGGTCTTGTCAAAGCCTCGCTTTGCAAAACCCGCGTCCAGTGCGGCAAACCCACATGCCGCTGCGCCAAAAATCCTCGATTCCGCCATACCACTTTGACTTTCACTTACAAGCACAATGGCCGGAGCATGGGCCTGCACGTGCCGAAAAGCATGGAGGCGGAAGCCCGCCGGGCGGCGACGGATTATCAGAAATTGAAAAAACTTGTTCAGAAGATTTCAGATTCCAATCTGAAAAAGTTCCGTCGCAAAATTGCCGTCATGAAAGATAAATCGCGCCAACGGCGCAAATCACACGCTTGAGGAGACATGCCCATGTTGACTGCGTCAAGAGATTTTCCGTCTTCCGCTAAAAATCTGTCGCCGCACGCACGCCAGGCATTGGCCGTCGCCGCGCTGGCCGGAAAAACACCGATCTCACGGCTGGCCGCCTCTGTTGGCGTCAGCCGGAAGTTTGTGTATCAGCAATCCGCAAAAGCGAACAATATTTTGGACGAAGCGTTCGCAGACAAACTCCACGATGAGGATGTCTTGTTTTATCTGCCGGTGACAAAGGCATGGCTCCGCAAAGCCGTTCTCGGTCTGGTTTTGATCTGTCACAGCTCATTCCGGGGCGTGGTGGAGTTCATGCGCGACCTGCTGGACTTCAATATTTCCATCGGCTCCGTGCATAACACGCTTATGGATGCCGTCGGCAAAGCCAAAACCGTGAACGCCACCGAGCGTCTGGAAAATGTCAGAGTCGGCGCCCCTGATGAAATATTCCAGGCGCGGCTGCCGGTCTTGGTTGGTGCGGATGTCGTTTCCACATATTGCTATCTTTTGAGTTCCGAAAACTCGCGCGATGGCGATACATGGGCTATACGCTTGATGGAACTCAGCGACAAGGGACTTCATCCGGATTACACCGTCGCCGACGGCGGCACGGGGCTCCGCGCCGGACAGGCGCTGGCATGGCCGGATATTCCATGCCGGGGCGATGTGTTTCACGCACTCTTGGATATGGGGCGACTGACGGTATATCTGGAGAATCGCGCATTCGGCGCAATGTCGGCTCTCGAAAAAACGGAGGCAAAAATGACCAAGGCAAAAAGAAAAGGCAAGGGCAACAAATACTCGAAACGTCTCGCCGTGGCCGGCCAGGCCGAAGCCGCGACCATTAATCTGGCCGATGATATACGCACCTTGGCCGGATGGCTGCGCAACGATATCCTTTCTCTGGCGGGCGGCAACGTTGACACCCGCCGGCAACTATTGGATTTCGTGATTGAATCGTTACGGCAAAGAGAACATCTGCGTCCGCACAGAATCCGGCCGGTGCGTGTCATGTTGGAAAACCAGCGCGACCTGCTCCTGGCCTTTGCACAGGAAATAGACGACAGGCTCATTGCATCCGCCAACGAACTCAATCTGGATCCATCCGATATGCGGCGACTTTTTAATCAGCGCATCAAGGAACGCGCGTCCGACCAGAACCCCATTGCTGATGATCTTCCGTGTGAACAATCAGATGAAAAATCAGACGCCGCAGAGCAAAGCGTCCAGAAAATCATCGGCAGTGTTGTCCGCGCCAGTTCCATTATTGAGAACATCAACAGCCGTCTCCGTTGCTACTTTTTTCTGCGTCGTCAGATCGGAAACGGCTATCTGGACCTACTCCGTTTCTTCTTCAACCATCGGCGATTCCTGCGCAGTGAACATCCCGAGCGCGTTGATAAAAGTCCCGCCGAATTACTATCTGGCAAAACTCATCCGCACTGGCTGGAATTACTGGGGTTTGAGATGTTCAAGCGCGCCGCTTGAGCGACCTAATCCTGCCCAAGTCCGATTAAATTCTTGCGCACTCATGCGTGACAGGCGTATACTGCCTTCTGTTACCCAAAAAGGCATGTTTTTGAACCATGCCCAGAACGGCAATGAAGGCAAGCATCATATCCATAGGCGATGAATTGATTACCGGCCAGATTGTTGATACCAATTCGGCTTGGCTGAGCGCGCGTCTCTTGGAATATGGAACGCTTACATACAGCCACATAACCGTTGCGGATGATCAGTTCGCCATCGTGCAGGCTGTCCGCGCAGCGGCCGGGCAGGCTGACCTGGTTCTGATAACCGGCGGTTTGGGGCCTACGCGCGACGATTTGACGCGTGAGGCGCTGGCCGAAGTTGGGAAAACCAAACTCGTTTTGCGCCGGGAGGCGCTTGCAAATATTGAACGTTTTTTTCGCGAACGCGGGCGCAGCATGCCTGTTGGAAATCGGAAGCAGGCTTTGGCGCCGCTTGGCGCAGCCATTCTGGAAAATCCATGCGGTACGGCGCCGGGCTTGGCCTTGCGTTCCGGTCAGGCGCAGATTATGGCTTTTCCGGGTGTGCCGGCCGAAATGCAGGCGATGTTCGATCTGCATGTCGCGCCCAAACTTGCCGCCCAAAGCGCCAATTTTGTGTTGACCGCCAAATTGAATTCTTTTGGACTCGGTGAGTCTGTGGTTGGCGCAAAGCTGGGCGCGCTCATGCGGCGTGACCGCAATCCGCTGGTGGGCACAACTGTGGCGCAAGGCATTGTCTCGGTCAGGATTCGCTGTGAAGCCGCCGATTGCGCTTGTGCTCGCGCAAAGCTTGGCCGTACCATGTCTGCCATCAAGCGCCGTTTGGGCGACGCGGTTTTCAGCGAAGCCGAAATGTCGCTGGCCGAGGTGGTGGGTGGCTTGCTCAAGGCGCGCCGTTGGACTGTGGCCACGGCGGAGAGTTGCACGGCCGGAACGCTGGCGGCGCTGCTGACCGCGCCACCCGGCGCAAGCGCATGGTTCCTGGGCGGCTGGATAACTTATGCCAATGTATGCAAAACCAGCATGCTGGGCGTGCCGCCGATCTTGATCAAGCGGGAAGGCGCTGTCAGCGAAGCTGTCGCATGCCGCATGGCGCAAGCCGCGCGGCAACGCGCCGCTTCGGACTACGCGCTGGCAATCACCGGCATTGCCGGGCCGGATGGAGGTTCATCCGGCAAGCCGGTTGGTACGGTCTGGATTGCCATGGCGCAACGCGCCGGCGCTTTTGTCAAGGCGGAGCGTTTGCAGTTGCCCGGCGCGCGCGCGCTGGTGCGCGAGCGCGCGGCCAAAGCCGCGCTTAACATGTTGCGGCTTGCTTTGTTGCGCGCAAGC
>CAZMFH010000258.1:0-3545 GCA_964565485.1 uncultured Verrucomicrobiota bacterium
ATGAAATCAATACGGCCACATTCAAAGCTGCCTCATACCGCGCCGGAATTGATCAAAAAGCGGAATTCAGTAGACAGTAGCCAGAAGTCAGAATGTAAAATCCAGCAAATCGCTTATCATAAATAGCTTGCATTTATTCTGAATTCTAAATTCTTTCAAAACGTGAGCTTTAAAATTAGCTCAACAGAGTGCGGCAAGGGCGAGTTTTTGTGTATGGAACAGCATGGCGCAGTGAATATATCTCCTCAAAATTACAATAACATTGTTGTCTTAACCGGGGCAGGAATTTCGAAAGCTTCCGGCGTACCTACATTCAGGGGGACAGGCGGCTTGTGGAATGATTCCGAGGCCGAAAAACTGCTCCAGATCGAAGAGCTTTACAGGAACCCCGACAGGGTATGGCATTATTTGAGCAAATTAAAAAAGATCATGCTGGAAGCAACTCCAAATCATGGACATGAGGCGCTTGCCCGATTGGAAGCAAACGCCAAAGGATATTGGCTGCTTACCCAGAATATTGACGGATTACACCAAAAAGCAGGTTCTAAAAATGTGATTGAGCTTCACGGATCATTGCTGAAAACCAAGTGTATGAATAAAGCTTGTCCCAGCAGCGCATTCGAAGACTTGCAAATACACGAACGAACTCCGGTGTGTTCGGATTGTGGCGGCAAACTTAGGCCGGATATTGTGTTTTTTAATGAAAATCTCGGACGAAATGGACGTCTTGCGGAAGCAGTATTGGCAGAATGCGATTTGTTTATGGCCATCGGGACTTCAGGCATAGTCGTGCCTGCGGCATATTATGTGCAACACGCAAAAAAAGCAGGCGCAAGAACCATCTTGATCAATGCCGAGGCGGTAAAAAACAGTGTTTTTGATGAAGTAATAATTGGGAAATCCGAAGAAATATTACCCGCCCTGTTCAACATGTTACCTTTTGCGCATTCTTCATAATATATAAATAGTGAGGCGCTTGCCAAAGATGGTTTTTGAAAGCAATTCAACGGGAAAATATATTATGAACGCAAAATCAAATCCATTGTCCAGGTGTACTGCATGCGGCGCGGAGTTATCGCCGAATCTGCCGTCCGCTTTATGCCCGAAGTGTCTGCTGAATGCGGGAATGACGCCGGGAAATTGCGCCACATTACCTTATGCCGCGCCGGCGCAGCGCCTGCCGTCATTGCCCAAGCCGGGCGAGCAGTTCGGACGTTATCGCATTATTCGTCAGGTTGGGATGGGCGGCATGGGGGCGGTATTTGAGGCGGAAGATTTTGAGCAAGGCCGGCGTCTGGCGCTTAAAATCATGAGTCATGCCCTGGATTCACGCGATACGCGCGCCAGATTTTTGCGCGAAGGACGGCTGGCTGCCTCCATAAATCATCCTAACAGTGTTTATATCTTCGGCACGGAAGAAATTGCCGGGATGCCGGTTATTACAATGGAGTTTGTTACCGGCGGAACGTTGCAGGATTTGGTAAAAAAATCCGGGCCACTTGCTCCGACACCGGCAGTGGACTATATCCTGCAAATTATTGCCGGTCTGGAGGCCGCCCAGCGCGTGGGGGTTCTGCATCGCGACGTCAAGCCTTCCAATTGTTTTTTGGAACCGGATGGGCGGGTCAAGATCGGTGATTTTGGGCTTTCCATCAATACCGCAATCAAATTGGAGCAGACGCTGACGACGACAGGCGCATTTATGGGGACACCGGCCTTTGCTTCGCCGGAGCAATTGCGCGGAGATGAATTAAGTGTGCGCTCGGATATTTATGCCGTCGGAATAACGCTCTATTATCTGCTGACCGGCGCCTTGCCTTTTGACGCGCCAAATCTGCCGCAACTGCTGGCGTCAATTCTGGAACGTCCGGCGGAATCACCGGCAAAAAAGCGCGCGGATGTGCCGGAAGGTCTGGCGCAGGTTGTCTTGCGCTGTTTGCAAAAAAATCCGGATGAACGCTATAAAAATTATGATGAACTGCGCCGCGCGCTGGTTCCTTATTCCTCGATTGCGATTGCGTTGGCGCCAGCCAGCCTGTCCGTCCGTTCCCTTGCGTTTATATTTGATTCTCTGATAATTTTTCCGGTTCTTGATGTTTTAAAAACTATTGCATCACAATATTTCAATTTACAGTCTATAGACAGCTTGACGAAGAGTTTAATAATGTTGCTTTTGGTATATTTGTATTTTGCGCTAATGGAGGGATTGTTAGGAGCCACAGCCGGCAAGTTCTTCCTGGGTTTGCGCGTTATGCGCCTCAACCGCGATTATCCCGGATTTCTACGCGCTTTGGGACGATTTGCGATTTTTAACGGATTAACTGTTTTAGTGCCCGTCGTTTCCTGCATGGATTTGGGCTTTAAGGCGGCAATTATTACGTGTCTGTATGCATGGTCATTACTCATGTTCGTAACAATCCGCCGGCGCAACGGTTGGGCGGCAATCCATGATTTATTGACCGGCACACGTGTTATCCGGAAATCAGAATGTCCTGTTCGCGGACCGATGGCGGCGACACAAGCTATTCCGCCGGCCGGCGCCAACCTGCCCGGCATCGGTCCGTATCAGGTGCTTGCATCACTGCCGACTGCCGCCGATGGACATGCATGGTTTTTGGGATATGACACATGCCTGTTACGCAAAGTCTGGATCCGTAAAATGAAGCCGGATGATCCGCCTGTTGTTCCGGAACTGAAAAATCTCGGGCGCCCAGGCCGTTTGCGCTGGCTGAACGGCAAACGCGCTCCCGGCGAATCCTGGGATGCCTATGAAGCGCTTGCAGGTCAGCCGTTGGTCAATTTAATGCGCAACCGGCAAACCTGGGACAATGTTCGTTTCTGGTTGCTGGATCTGGCCAAAGAATTCCAAACAGCGCAGGAAGACGGAACAATGCCGAAAGAATTGGGATTGGAGCGCGTCTGGATCGCGGAAAATCACGCCAGGATTTTGGATTTTCCGGTTCCGGGCGTTGCAAAAGATCATGCAAGCGCAACTATCATTGCGCAGGATTTTATGCTGCAGGTTGCGATATCAGCGCTTACAGGTCGGCCGGTACGCAGCAAAGAAGCAGCCATTCAATCCATGGAAATGCCCGTGGCTTTGCATGCAAAAACATTTTTGGCTGCCTTGCCGAAATTCGCCAATTTACAGGAGACTATTGCCAGCTTAGATGCCTTGATAGGCAAGCACAAGCACTCCGACATTGTTACCCGCATGCAGCGATTGTTAATGGCGATTGTTTATGCGATAGTGCCGTTTAGTACACTGGCGGGATGGGCAATATACTTGTTAACAAATGATATACGTTCAGTTCCATTGAAAGAAAGCGGCATAGAGCTTACGGCGTTTTTCCTGCTTTTGCAGGCTCTTTTTGCCTTGGGTTTGGCTCTGTTTTTCTGCGGCGGGCCGTTGATACACATGACGGGGCTTGTTATAGTAAACAGGCGTGGCGCCCGTGCAGCGCGCCTACGTGTTTTCGGGCGCGCATGTATTACGGTTTTGCCGGCAATTTTGTTGACTTGTTTAACATCTATTATTGCTTTCA
>CAZMFH010000259.1:0-3531 GCA_964565485.1 uncultured Verrucomicrobiota bacterium
TGACAAACATCAGCTTGACGAATTAATGGGAGCGTTGGAGCAAAAATATTCTCATAAAAAAATGGACAAATACCATGTGCTGCGTTCGTTAACCTGGTTTGAAGACGCCGAAAACGAACCCATGCCGCGAATGCTGGTCAGTTTTGATTGGGAAATGTGCAAATCGTTTTTTTGTCGGGAGGCGCGTAAAATTGTTTTGCCGGATCGGTAGGTGCGCTCTGGTTAAGGCGGGGTAAATGGCTGAGTAGGGAGCCAATTTCAGAAGAACGTTCTGGAAAAAGAGAGCGCCGCTGAAGAAGAACGAGCGGAAGAAAGTTAAAATTATCAATTATCAATTAGCAATGCAAAAGCACAAAACAAGAGTTTTTCCAGAAGGCCGCAATGCCCGCAAAGGATTGTTTGTAAACATCGCGATCTTTGCGAACTTCTGTTGAAATTTTCAGTGTTTTATGCTCAGGTAACGGCGTGGATTCATGGGAAGCGGAAGGAAAGTTAAAATTATCAATTAGCAATGCAAAAGGCAAACAAACAGCAAGAATGTATCGAAAAATTATCGCCCGGCATGGCCGGAATCCTTTGTGGTTCTATCTGTGCCGGATTGGGAAAGGAGCAAGTGTAATGAAAATACTGGCGGTTGGCGCGCATCCGGATGATCTTGAGTTTTTATGCGCGGGGACTTTGGCGAAATACAAACGGATGGGGCATGAAGTGGCCATTGCTGTGGCCACCAACGGCGAGGTGGGTTCTCCGACTTTAAGCAAAAAAGAAATTGCCGCTGTGCGCAAGCGGGAGGCCGAAGCTTCCGCCGCGATTATCGGCGCGGATTTCTACTGGCTGGACTATCCGGATGAGTTTCTTTTCAATAATAAGGAAACACGCCTGGTCTTTATTGATCTGCTCCGTCAGGCGCGGCCGGATCTGGTGCTGGCTTGTAATCCAAGACGTGATTATCATCCCGATCATACGACGTCCGGACAGATTATCTGGGATACCCATGTTATGGTTACAGTCCCCAATATTGAAACCAAATATCCGCCTTGCGCCAAGATTCCCAATATTGTTTATATGGATACCGTCGCGGGCGTCAATTTTATCCCGAATCATTACGTGGATATCAGCGAGGATATTGAAACAAAAAAGAAACTGCTTGCCTGCCATAAAAGCCAGGATGCCTGGATGGTGTCGCAGTTTGGGGTTACCTGCGTGGAGATGATGGAAAATTTCAGCCGCATGCGCGGGTTTCAGTGCGGTTGCCGGTTTGCGGAAGGTTTTGAAATTCCGGCAATCTGGCCGCGCTCGGTTGCGAAAGATGGATTGATCCCTTCCTGATGAGGCAGACAATGAAAGCACGCATAATTCCGTTGTATTTTGAGCCGGGCCGCGATCAGGATTTTGATCGCCAGCTGCAGGTCTTGACGCGTTTGTTGGGCGACATCGCGGATTTTTTGCCGCCAATGCCGCTTGGCGCCGCGCTTGCTGAAGCGGATGCGGTGGTTTTTCCGCAATTGCTTGGCGAAAGCTATCGGCGTGTGCCCGATTTCAAGGCGATTGATTTGCCGATATTGATTGTTACTTCGGAGTTTGGCACGCTTTCAATGTGGGATTGGGAGATAATTACTTATCTGCGCATGCATGGAGTCGAAACCGTTGCTCCGTATAATCTGCAACAGACCCGTCAGGTTTGCGCGGCTTTGCGCGTCAAGCGCGAATTGCGCGGCGCTAAATTGCTTGTTTTTCAGGATAACCCCGGCGAGGGCGCGCAGGCAAGTATTTTTAAACGTTTCTATTGGTGGGAAGATGAATGTTCCGCGCGCATGCTGGAAAAATTCGGCGTAACGGTAGTCAAGAAAAGTTATCGGGAGCTTGCCGCACAAGCCAAATCCATTCCCGATGCGCAGGCGCAGGCGGTTTGGCAAAAAAAAGCTGTGCCGGTTGATGCGGACGTGGATTCCCGCGCTTTGAACAGCGCGCTCAAGCTTTATTTGGCGCTCAAGCGTGAGTTGGATGAGGATCCGGCCATTTGCGGAGTGGGATCGAATTGCCTGAATGAATCGCATTTTTGTGATACAACCCCTTGTTTGGCTTGGAACCTGTTCTATCAGGAGCGTCAATTGACCTGGGGCTGCGAGGCTGATACGCTTGCGATGCTTTCTCTGCATATCCTGCGCAAGTCGCTTGGCGTTCCGATCATGATGACCAATCTTTATCCTTTTTTGCTTGGCGATGCCGCCATCAAGCATGAACGGATCAAAAATTTCCCGGAAGTATCCGGCGATCCGGCCGACCATGTTTTAGTGGCGCATTGCGGGTATATGGGCGTTATTCCTCAGGCTTTTGCGGAGAAATGGCAATTGCGCAAAAAAGTTTTGCGGATTGTTGATGATAATGCGACGGCTATTGACGCTTGTTTACCGACAGGTCCGGTTACTTTGGCCAAATTATTTCCAACGCTTGATCGCTTGAGCGTGGTGGAGGGAGTTTTAAAGGGCTATGCGCAATACCCTGATTCCGATTGCCGTAATGGCGGTGTTATTCAAGTGGCGGATGGCCGTAAACTGATGGATGATCTGATCTCGCATCATTATTTGATTCTGACCGGTTATCAATCAGCGAATATTCGCATGCTTGCCAAGGTTTTTGATTTGCAGATTGCTTGATTGCAAACTTAGCAATGCAAAAGTTTGGGAGCGGTGCGAGCGTTGAGCGCTTTTAATTCGGACGCTCATCGTGTTTTTTGTAGCCGCGCTGATAACGGCGCCAATTAACAGTGCTGAAAATTATGGTTTTAACTTTTGAATTTTAACTTGCTAATTGTTAATTTTTACTTTTCTTTGCTCGGGTGTAATGAATAGGAGGAACAATGGCGGATTTGGATGCGGTCCGGTTGACCTGGCTGGGGCAGGCCGGTTTTTTGATCGAAGGCGGCGCAACCCGCGTTTTAATTGATCCATATCTGTCTGATTATCTGGCGCGTAAATATCGGGGCAAGGAATTCCCGCATATTCGGATGATGGCGCCGCCTCTTCAGGCTGCCAATTTGCGCGGTATAACTTTGGTGTTATGCACACATGCGCATTCTGATCACATGGATCCGGAAAGTTTGCCGGTAATTGCCGAAAATAATCCGGAATGTGTTTTTGTCGTGCCGCGCGCCGCAATGAAAACAGGGCTTGAGCGTGGTATTCCCGAAAATAGAATGCGCGCCTTGAATGCGGGAGAACATCTGCGATGGGGGGCGGAAATCAAGATCAGCGCTATCGCGTCTGCGCATGAGAAAATTGAGCTTGATCAGGCAGGCAACCATCAGTTTCTCGGGTATATCGCGCAGATCGGGTGTAAAACGATTTATCATTCCGGCGATTGTGTGCCTTATCCGGAGCTTGAAAAAACCTTGCGCGCTTTCAAAATTGATCTCGCGCTTTTGCCGATTAACGGGCGGGATGCGTATCGCAATGAGCGCGGGATTGCCGGCAATTTTACGTTTGATGAAGCCGTGGCGCTTTGCCGAAATGCCGGGATTGCGCGTTTGAT
>CAZMFH010000260.1:0-3527 GCA_964565485.1 uncultured Verrucomicrobiota bacterium
CGGGTTTCTTGATCATTGAAGCCCTGATCGAATTTCTGGCCGGTCAGCCCGGTTGTGGGATCGCGTTTTGGCACGGAAGGAAAACTGTTCGGCTCAGGATTGCCGGCCTTGGACTGACGCGCGCCGGGATTTACCCCATCCCATGTCCCGGCATCAAGAATCATAAGTCCCGGACAGTTCAGAGCAAAGATGACATGACTAATGGCAGGCGGACCGCGGGAATCCACCCTGTAGAACCAGGTTGATTGACCGGACACAGGAACATCATACTGGACGTTGATAAAGGTTACCGAATGGGTAAGCGCCACTCCGAGCGGCTGAGCGCCGCATAGCATTGCCCAACATAGTGCCATACCGGAAACCATCACCCGCAATAAATCAAACAGTCTCTTCCTTAACATAATCACCCCCGCAAGTTAATGATTCGATCATACGCAGCGCCAAATTGGCAGAGCTTATATCTCATCCGGCATAAATAGTCGAAATAAATGGGCGCGTCAAACTTTAATTTTGACTGTTTTTTCAAGATCAAGAATGGCAAAAAAATAGCAAGAAATGTTATTTGGCGGAAAACCGAAAAATATGCCATAATATTCGTAAATGGAGTATTTGTGTCGCTATATTTGATTAAGGAAATCAAAATTTTATGCGTGAAATTTTCAGCAAATTATACGACGAAATCAACACCCGTAACCTGATGGACAACACGGAAAAAATGTTGCGCGCCGAACTGGGCCAAACCTTCCGTGATTATCATCAGGCGGTGTCTTGCGCCAAATCGCTCATGCAGCAGGCCGGCTTGGGAAAAATTGAAATCATTAATTTCCCGGCTGACGGCAAAACCGTTTATCAGGACAAGCGCATGCCGATCGGCTGGCAGGCGACTGTCGGCAAACTGACCATTCATAAATCGGCAGCGCCTTTCCCCGACCCTGTTGTGGCCGACTATCAGCGGCATTCTTTTCATTTGATTAAAGGCTCTGTAAGCACTCCTGCCGGCGGAAGATATGCGCGGATTATAACGGAAGCGCAGCTGTTTTCCGGGGAAGACGCGCAAGGCGCGCTTGTCATGGGCAATCCGCTGGCTTTTGCCTGGCCTGATTTACTGAAAAGCGCTCTGGATCTGGGCGCGCTGGGCATTATTTCCGATCATCTTGTGGGACGCTATGAAACACCGGACGCCCTTCAATGGGCCAATGCCTGCACGGAAGGCAGCCACTGGCACATTCAAAGCGAAGACCGTCCCTTTATCTCCTTCAGCGTGTCGCCCAGAACCGGCGACCTGATCCGGCAGGCGGCATCGTGCGGAGAATTGGTTGCGTTGGTGGAATGCGATGGCAAACGTGTGCGGGAACGTCTGCCGATGGTTACCGGCATTTTGCCCGGACGCAGTCGTCGGGAATTGTGGGTGGTTTCCCACCTTTTTGAGCCCATGTCCAACGATAATTCGTCCGGCGTGGCGGCTTCCATCGAAATGGCGCGCGCCATCAAACAACTTGCCGCAACAAAACGCATCCCGCAACTAAATTTCACCCTGCGCCTGGTTTTCGCGATGGAGTTTTATGGATTTGCGGCTTATGCCGAAAAACGCGGCGGCTGGCTTGGCGACCAAACCATCGGCGCAATCAATACGGATGCCATGCCAATCACAGAAGGCGCGCCGATCAATGCCTATCTGGCGCCGCCCCGGGCGCCGTTTTTCGGCGACTATCTGATGGAAACTTTGCTGGATGACTACATCTCCGGCCGCACAGAGAACAAAGGCGCGCTCGACCATACCCGCCGCCGCGCACAGCCGGCCTTGTTGCTGCACGAAGAAGGCATGTATGGCGACGACACTTTTATGAGCGACCCGACTGTCGGCCTGCCGACCCAATGGATCCTCGGCGCGAGCCGGTTCTGGCATAATTCCGCGCAAACCATGTCCTTCATCAGTCCGACGCGTTTCCGGGAATCTTCCGCTTTGATCGGCGCATGGCTGGCTTCCATCCTGACTATTGACGCCAAGAACATATCGGCCTTGTTTGCCGTCGCCCTGACCCATGCCAGGCGGCACCTGCTGAATGAATCCGCCGAAAGCCAAATCACTCCGGAACGCTTGCGTTGGCGGCTTGCCCGGGAGGAAGCACGGCTAAAAAGTTTTGATAAAGTTTCGGCTGCGCCCAAGCTTGTGCGCAATGCCATCGCGACCTTGCGCCGCGATGCCGCCCATCTTATGGCCGGCCTTCCAACCGAAAAATCTTTGCGCAAACCCAAAAAATCCGCGCCGGGCGACGAGCGATCACGCTGGCTGCAATACACAGCTTCCATTGTGCCGGCCAGAAAAACCAGGGGCTTCCCCTATGATCAGACCAAAGTTCCGCCGGAAACACGCGCCCGTCTGCCGGATCGCGTAGTTTTCGGACCCATGGCGCGCTTGCTGGCCAATATGGATGGCTCCAAGAATCTGCGCCGCCTGATCACAGAAACCGAATGGGAATGCCGCTGCGAGTTTGACGCTGGAAAAATAAAAAAATACATTAACGCCATCGGCTTACTTTCCGATCACGGTTATCTGGCAACAACATTTGGTCAACAGATATCCAAACCGGATATTGTCCGCGCATTGAGAAAGCTCGGCATTGCAGCGGGCGATCTGGTGCTGGTGCACAGCGCACTGGCGGCATTCGGTCGCATTGCCGGCGGCGCAGAAACCGTTATCGCCGCTTTCCGGGAAGCCATCGGACCGCAGGGCACAATCCTCTTCCCGACTTTCACCGTGCCTTACATCTATTTTGACGGCATTTGCCCGCGCAAAAAGCGTTATCTTCCGCATGATGGCGCCGATCCGCGTCAGATTTGCGTCGGCCATATTCCGCAGGTTTTCCTGAAATATCCCGGCGTGATGAACAGCGCGCATGCCACGCACGCCGTAGCCGGGTTAGGACCGCTGACCGCCCAATGTTTGAACGAACATAAGGAAGACGATTCACCCGCCGGCGCGAGCAGTCCCTTTGCCAAATTGCATAAATACAAAGGCAAAATTGTTTATTTCGGCGCCAGCCTGGCAACCAGCACATTCCTGCATCATCTGGAAGACACTCTTGATTTGCCATATCTCCGCAAGGCGGTTTGCCGGGTCAAACGCGCCGGCGGCGCGCTGGAAACACTCCTGATCCCGAAACAGATGCCCGGCCATCGTGATTTTTATAATTCCAATTGGCGTGAAACCAAGATTTTCAAAAAACTGCTGGCCGACGGTATGCCAATCCGGGAAACGCCATTGGGCATGGATTATGTGCGAACCATCGCTGCGACAGATTTTTACCGTTTCGGCATCAAGGCGCTCAAAGCTGACCGCCGTATCCTGCTGTGCGACGCGCCCGATTGCCTCTTTTGCCGCAGTTATTGACAAAAAAGCAGCAAGAAATGTTATTTGGTGTAAAAACAGAAAATATGCGAAACTATTTACAGAAAGGAGGATTTGCAAAAATGCGCACGCAATCTTTCTTTAAATTATGTTGTTTGATATCCGTACTGTTTCTAGC
>CAZMFH010000261.1:0-3488 GCA_964565485.1 uncultured Verrucomicrobiota bacterium
GTCCGGCAAATTCCGCGATTTCGGAACTGAAAGCGCCTTTGTGATCAACCGGATTGCGCACACCCAGCCCGTGCTTGCGGCAGAGCCAGTAATCGTCTTCGCCAAACGCCGGCGCACAATGGACAATGCCGACGCCGTCATCAAGCGTAACAAAATCGGCCGGCAGGATGCGGAAATAGCCCTGTTCGCCCAGATTGCGGTAATAATGAAAAATCGGTTCGTAGCGGCGGCCGACCAGGTCGTGTCCGGCGATGGTTTCCAGGATATGCGCTTGATCACCAAACAATTTTGCCGACCATTTGGGCAGCAAGGCTTCGGCCATGATATAAACTGCGTCCTGGTGTTCCACCACCGCGTAGCGATAGTTTGCGCCAACCGCCAGCGCCAGGTTTGAGATCAGTGTCCAGGGGGTTGTGGTCCAGGCCAGATAATAGGTTGGCTTGGCGTATTTTGCATCCTGCGCCTTGAAGCGGATGACTACTTCCGGATCCTGGCGCGGCCTGGTCGAATCCGATTCGCGAATATCGGAAAACGAAAGCGAGGTTTCGCAACGATAACAATATGGTGTAACACGATAATCTTTGTAAATCAGATTTTTGTCGTAGCATTGCTTGAAAATCCAAAGGACGGATTCCATGTATTTCGGGTCAAGCGTTCGATAAGCGTTATGATAATCAACCCAGCGCCCGATCTTGTGAATATAATCTTCCCAGGCCGTATTGCAGTCGGCCACCAATTGGCGGCATTCCTTGTTGAAGGTTGCCACGCCAAGTGTTTTTTCAATATTGGTTTTGTCGCTGATGTTCAGCTTGCGTTCGACGGCGTTTTCGATCGGCAACCCATGGCAGTCCCAGCCCCAACGGCGCGGAACGGAATAACCGGCCATGGTGAAATAACGCGCCAGTGAATCTTTCAGGATTGAAACGAAAATTGTGCCAAAATGCGGCGCGCCAGTCGGGAAAGGGGGTCCATCATAAAAAACAATTTCGCGCGCCGACAAACGCGTTGAACGCTCGAAAATTCCTTGCTGTTTCCAGTATTCCAGGATCTCCCGTTCGGTTGCCGGAAAATCAAAATTTGCTGTTGCCTGTTTATACATAAGCGCCTTTCAAAAAAGTAAAAATAAAAAAAAACATCCCTGAAATCAAGCGCAAATAAGCATTTTTTTTGATTGACATAATCATTTGTTTTGCTAAGAATGATCGAAACGATCATTATGTTTATTAACAGTGATGGGAGGGGTTGAGATGGATGCATTATTAAAGCGGATTTATGAGCTGGACGAAAAACAGATGGCGCAATGCGCCCGGCATGTTATGTTGGGTGGCGGAACGCGTGGCGGTCCGGTGCTTGAACGCGGCAAGGGTGTGCGTGTTTGGGATGCGGCAGGTCGTGAATACATTGACTGTACGTCGCAAAGCTGGGCGCTTTATCTGGGGTATGCCAACGAATCCATCAATGATGTTATTCGCGATCACATTGAGCGTTTGACGCATGTCCATCAGGGGTTCGACACCAAACCGCGCTTTTATTTGTCCCGTAAACTGGCCGAGCTGGCGCCGGGCGATTTGAAGCGAGTGTCGTTTACGGTCGGCGGCGGTCCCGCGATTGAGGCGGCGATGAAGATTTGCATCAAAAATGTCAGTCCGGCGCGCGACTTTGTCTGTTTGTTTGACAGTTATCACGGCACGACATTGGGTTCGATGGGCGCTTCCTGGATTTCCACCAGGGCGGGCGGCAAATATATGGGCGGCAGCCGCTTTCTGCCGTTGACAAGGCCTTTTATCCGTATTCCCAATGCTTATACTTACCGAAACCCTTTCGGGGTTGATGCCGACAGCTATATTGACATGTGTTTGACAATGGCGCGCGAAATTTTTGAGCGTGGCATTGCCGGGCGTCCGGCCGGCTTGATTGTTGAGCCAATTCAGGCCAGCGCCGGTCAGATCATTTTGCCAAAGCGCTATTTGCAGGGATTGCGCAAATTGTGTGATGATTTTGAGACGCTCCTGGTGTTTGACGAAATCCAGACATTCGGGAGGATTGGCGAAATGTTTGCCGCCGACTATTTCAAGGTTCAACCGGATATTATTGTGCTGGGCAAGGCCTTGGGCGCAGGCTTGCCTCTGGCGGGCATTATCATTTCCGACAAGTTGAAAGGTTTTGATCCTGATACGGAGGAATTGCATACATTTGCGCAGCCTTCGCTGGCTATGATAACCGCAGCCAAACAGATTGATTTGCTTGAAAACGGGGTTCTGGAAAATTGCCGCCGCATGGGCGCCTATCTTGGCGAAAAGCTCAAGGCCATGATGGGGGATTTTCCGGAGATTGGCGAGGTGCGTCAGGCCGGCTTGCATATCGGCGTGGAAATGGTCAAGTGCCCGAAAAGCAAAGAGCCGCTTGATGCGGAAACCGTCGCGATCAGGGATGCCGGCTTAAAGCGCGGAATTATTTTCGGATTGGGTGGCGCGCGCAAAAACGTGCTTAAAGTCAAGCCGCCGTTGATTGTCAATCAAAGCGAATGCGATGAAATTATGGATAAACTGCAATCTTCAATCAAAGATGTTTTGCGCCGTTAACCGGCGTCTGGAGCAAATCATGCCAAAAACAAAATCATTGGTTCCGAAAATCGGCTATTTAACGATTGCCGATCCGCGTTTGGGTCCTCAGCTTTTTGCCGAAATTATGCAGGCATCTGCGGCTTACGCCAAAAAATTGCAGCAGGCGGGGATTGAACTGCTTGCTGAGAATCAGGTTGTTGATACGGAAGCCAAGGCGCGGCAAGCTGTCGAAACGATGCGCGCTAAAGGCGCCGGCGGCTTGATTCTGCGCATTGCCTGGTTTCATCGTTCCAATGTTACCGCTTGTTCCGCGCAAAATTCCGGTCTGCCTTGTTTTTTGTGGGCGTTGCCCAATCGCAATGATGCATCGTTGATCGGGCTTGGTGTGGCGCACGGCGCGCTTGACGAACTTGGCATCCGGCATGGCCTTCATTATGGGGATGACCGTCCGGAAAGTCTGGCCAAGATCAAGGACTGGGCATCGGCTTGCGCCGTCAAACAGGCGTTAATGGGCGCGGTTTACGGCGAAATCGGCGGGCGCTGTTTGGAAATGATTCCCATGAGTTCGGACGACAATCAGTTGCGCAAATTATTCGGCATTCATGTTGATCCGATGGAGCAATGGACATTGGTGCGTCTGGCGGAAAAAATACCCGCGCCGCTTGTGCGCAAAAAAGTTGCTGAATGGCAGGCGCAATTCAAGCTGCTGCGCTGCCAAAAACGCGCTTTGGAACGGTCCGCTCGCATTTATCTGGCCGGTAAAACTGTTTTTGCCGAAAAAAAATGGAGTTTTGCGGGAATACAGTGTCAGCCGGATCTGATAGACAACTATTTGGCGCCTTGCCTGCCGATCGCGTTATGGAATGACGAAGGTTTTGTTATCGCTTGCGAGAACGATATCAATAACGCTTTGGGCATGTTTGT
>CAZMFH010000262.1:0-3376 GCA_964565485.1 uncultured Verrucomicrobiota bacterium
GCCAACCTGAACATAAAATTATCGCGGGCGCGGCCTTATGCCGCGTGGAGTAAAGCCAAGGCCGAGAGCGCCGTGCAAATCATCGAGCGGGAAGTCCTGGCGCCGATGCGGAATCAAACCTTCTTCTCGTTGGCCGAGTTGAATCGCGCCATACGATCGCGGATCGAGGAAGTCAACCGCCGGCGGTTTCAAAAGCTGGAGGTCTCGCGCTACGATCTCTACATTGAGATCGACAAGCCGGCGCTCAAACCGCTGCCATCCGCCCGCTACGAATATGCCGAGTTCCACAAGGCGCGGGTTAATATTGACTACCACATCGAAGTGCAGGGACACTACTACAGCGTACCCTACGAACTGAAAGGGGAGCAACTCGACGTGCGTCTGAGCGCGCGCACGGTGGAAGCTCTGCATAAAGGCCGGCGTGTCACGGCGCATCCGCGCGACGACAGCAAAGGCCGGCACACCACCGATCCCGCCCACATGCCCCGCGCGCATCGGGAGCACTTGGATTGGACGCCCAGCCGCATCATTCATTGGGCGGGCACGCTCGGTCCCCATTGCGCTCAGGCGGTTGAGCAGATCATCGCCAGCCGTCCCCACCCGGAGCAAGGCTACCGGGCAGCGCTGGGGATAATCCGCCTGGCCAAGGGGTATGCGACCGCTCGCGTGGATGCCGCTTGCCACCGTACTCTGGCTTTGGATGTCTGCCGCTATCAGAGCATCAAATCGATTCTTAAGAGCGGCAAGGACAAAGAACCGCTGTTCTCCGAACTGCCGGCAATCAGCTCCTACCATAACCTTCATCCGAATGTTCGAGGTCCAGAGTATTATGCGGAGCAACTCTCCGCGGAAAGGCAGGTGTCACAATGCTGAATGAACAGACGAAGAGCAAACTTTACGCCATGAAACTCAACGGCATGGCGTCGGCATACGAGGAGCAGTGCCGGCAACCGCGAGCGGCGGAACTCTCCTTTGACGAACGCCTCGGTCTGCTGGTGGATCGGCAGTGGACCTGGCGCGAAGACCGCGCCTTGAAAACTCGCCTGCAACACGCCAAGCTCAAGTTGCCGGCCTGTGTCGAAGACCTCGACTTTCAAGCCGGTTGCGGCTTGAAACGCGCCCAGGTCGAACAACTGACCACTTCGCAGTGGGTCGGTTATCACCAGAGCATAATCATCACCGGACCCACGGGCACTGGGAAAACCTTCCTGGCCTGTGCCTTGGGGCAGAAGGCCTGTCGTGACGGTCACCGGGTCCGCTACTATGTCGCTGCCAAACTATTCCGTCAACTGACCGCCGCCCATGCTGACGGTAGCTTCGCGCGGCTGTCCGGCCAACTGCAAAAGACCGGCCTTCTGATCGTCGACGACTGGGGCTTGGAAAAACTCCATGAGGCGCAGTACCGTGACTTTCTTGAAATACTCGCGACCGCCAAGGTTGCGGCGCCACGTTGCTGACCAGCCAGTTCCCACTGAAACTCTGGCATGACACCATCGGCAATCCAACTGTCGCCGATGCCATCCTTGATCGTTTAATCCATAACGCCCATTGCATCGAGCTAAAGGGCCCGTCCAGGCGTTGAAGCAGATCGGACCCCCGCCGCCTTCGCGGCAGGCTACAACATTCAATTTCAGAAACTTAAATCAGACCGTGGAAACAAGCAACGATAAAATTTTTGAGACCCCAATCGAAAAAGCCTCCTCTGCTTGGTTGGCATCGCGTTTATGGAATAAAATATTAGCCAACAAAAATCCTGACCGCATAACTGATCAGACTTTATTAAACACGAAATCCATGCTTGACAGACCGGCCCGGATTGCGCATTTTTTGAGCATGAAAATGTTTTTCCACGCCAACCCCGCTTGTGCGTCTATGCTATCTGCAAAGCGCTTTCAGTTCATGTTTACCCCGGCTTTTGCGGCCGGCGCGGTTGTATTTTGCGTTTCGCTCCTGATCCAGGCAATTCTGCTGACCGACTATTACCTGCACTCGCCCTTCTACTCTGGCCTGATCTGTGATGCCAGGGTTTATGACAAGTGGGCCTCGACCATCCTCGACGGCAACTGGATTGGCGATGAAATATTTCATCAAGCGCCGCTCTACCCCTACTTTATCGCATTGCTCTGGCTGACAGTCGGCAAAAGCCATCTGGTCATATACGCCAGCCAGGCGCTGATGACAGCTCTGGCCTGCACAATGGTTTTTATGATCGGCAGGCACTATTTCAGGATTGGCGCCGGGCTGGCGGCGGGACTTCTGTGCGCTTTTTACGGCACAATCAATTTCTACGCCCTGAAGGTATTGCCCGACACTCTGGGCATGTTCCTGCACCTCTGGCTGGCATGGTTGCTGATCAATGCCGCCTCCCGTCGCCGATGGTTGATGGCCGGGTGTGTCTGCGGACTGCTGATCATTGCCAGGCCACACGTTCTGCTGCTTTTGCCGATGCTTCTGATCTGGGCGCTTTTCTTGCGAGAGAACACGGCCATCACCATTAAGAGCGTGGCAACTGGTCTGACCCAATACGCTTGTTTCATTTTGCCGGTGGTTTGCCTGGTGGGACTGACGGCCCTGCGCAATTACACAATCGAACCGGATCTGGTGCTGGTATCTGCAAACGGCGGCGAAAATTTTTACATGGGCAACAACGCCAAGGCCGACGGCATTTATTGCCGCATTGAAGGCATTTCGCCGGATATCAAGCTGCAGAAAGAAAACGTGCAGCGCGTAGCCGAAGAAAAAACGGGAACTCCCCTGACCCGGGCCGCCGTTTCCGCCTACTGGATGGGACGCGGCATGGAATTCATCCGCAACAATTTTGCCGACTATCTGCGGCTTGAGGCGCTCAAGCTCAAGCGTATTTTTTCCGGCACTGAATATACCAACATGTATTTCACCTGGCTCGAACAGCCTGAGTTCACCAAAACCCTCGCCATCCCGTCCGTTAATTTTTACCATATCTTGCCGCTGATCGTGATTGGAGCGGGGTTGCTTATCCGCCAATGGCGCAAATACGCCCTGCTTTTGAGCATGATCATGTTGAGCATCCTTAACATGCTCATCTTCTACGTGGACGAGCGCTACCGTTTGCCGTTGATCCCGTTTTTGATCATCCTCGGTGTCGGCGGCGTTTACCGTCTGTTGGAAACAATCAGAGCCGGCTCAATCCCGTTCCAATCCAAAGTCGGGCTGATCGCGCTGGCCGCCGCCGCGGCGGGCGGCACGGCTTACATGTACCGGACGGAACCGCGCCGGCTGGAAGTTGCGCCGCAGCTTTACTGCAATCTGGGATCGGTATATTACGAACAGGGCGAATACCGCAAAGCGCTGGACACGTTTTACCGATCCAGCCGGATGGCGGTCAACAACTGGGAAT
>CAZMFH010000263.1:0-2912 GCA_964565485.1 uncultured Verrucomicrobiota bacterium
GAATTTGTTGGTTGGGAATCGCCTTGCATGAAAATTATTGATTTAACTTTGCCGATTGAGAAGCGCTCCGGCGTTGAGGATGTTTTACGAACGGAAGAATTGCGTATTGTCAATCGCTCCGGCGCATATACGGGCATTGTGCATCATTTTCAGCATGATTCCATGGCCGGGACATATATTGATTTTCCAAGCCATATCAAGGAAACCGACGATGGTTCGGATGCTGCCAATTACCCGCCGGAGCGCTTGTTGCGCGTCAAAGCGGCGATTATTCGGCTTGATCGCCGGGATGGTTCCGGCAAAGTAAGCGCCGCAGAATTGGCGGCCGGTTTGAAGACCAAGCTTCCTTCGCCGCCCGGCCGTCCGGGCGGCGCATTGATTGTGAATGCCTTGGGGCGCAGGCGTTTTGACAAAATTGCCTTGCGAAGCGTTTATTTTGGGCGCGACGCCGTTCGCTGGATTATCGCCCAAGGCTTCCATTTGGTGATTGCCGATATTTACGAGAGCGCGTCCAATCCCCAGAATGTTTTTCCGGCGCTGTTCCGGGCGGGGATAGCCACGGTTTGTCATCCGATCAATCTGCATTGTTTGACCGGTCCGGAATTTTTTGTGACGGTTTTGTTCCCGCGCTTCAAGGGCGCAACGCAGACGCCCTGCCGGGTATTGGTGGAAATGAATGGCGGCTGAGCAGCAACTCAGGCGGAGGTATTTGATTATGACCAAAAATGAAATTATGCGCGGATTAAAACAGTTGGGTTTAAAACCGGGCGATATTGTTTTATTGCACAGCTCCTTGTCCAGTCTCGGCCATGTTACGGGCGGCGTTCAGACGGTTGTGGATGCGTTTTTGGATGTTTTGGGCGAACAGGGCACGCTGGCCGCGCCGACTTTCGGGGCGCTGGGCGTTATTGCCGATCTGATAGGCCGCCATCCGCGCGCGGTTCGAAGTGTTCAGCCTTACGCAAGTTTGGCGGCCATCGGCGCGCGGGCGGAAGAAATTTGCCGCGACCACTGGAAGGCGGAAACTGCGCATGCCGAAAACACTCCTTATCTCCGAATCGCTGAAATGGGCGGTTATGTGTGTTTGCTTGGTGTTGATCAGGACCGGAATACAACCTTGCACACAGTGGAGGAATTGTTGCGCCTGCCTTATTTGCAGTCCAAACAAGGCGCGGTTACGACTGAGGCAGGCCAGATTTCCAGGGAATGGAAATTTTTTCCGGGTCCGCATCGCGATTTTATCGGACTGGACCGGTTGCTGCGGGAGAGTGGTAAAATGAAAATCACGCAAATCGGCTCTGCGGTTACCCGTTTGATCAAAAGCCGGGATTTGATTGATTTGGCGCTTGCGGTTGGGCGCGAGAATCCGGCTTTTGTGCTTTGTGATAATCCAAATTGCGCCGATTGTGTCATGCAGCGCGCTGAGCTTGTCCGTCACCGGCTTGCCGGTGAATCCTTCCTTCCGGTTGCATCTGCCGGATTAGCCGGGCGGTATGTGCCGGAAATGATTGACAATCTCAAGGCGGCTGGGATTGGGGCGGTTGAGCTGGATTATCTGGAAGGCCGTCCGGCGCATGGATTACCGAAAGAAAAAATCGGGCAAGCGACGGCAGCCTTGCGGGAAGCCGGCATTAAAGTTGCCGCTCTGCGTTCCGTGGTTGCCGGTTCCGCCAATTCCGCTTTGCTTGAAACAGCGCAGACTTATGGCGTTCCCCGCGTTGTCGTACCGCTTGGCGGTGATGCCGCAGAGTTGGCCAAAGCGGCCATGAAACAAAAAATAACCATTGCGTTTTATAATCACGGTTGGGATAGTTGCAAGGTTTCCGCGCTTTTGCTGGAGTTGCAGGCCAAAAAAATGCGTTTCGGCTTTGTTTTTAATGCCGCTGCCTTTGCTGCCGTCGGCGAAAAACCGTTTCTTGGAAGCTATAAACAAAAGTTGCGGCGTTTTATTGATCAACTTGACGTGGAAGACGCTTTGTTTGACGGCGCTCCGGCCAACCTGGCCGAAGGCAATGCCGAAATAAAGGAGATGATTTCCATTTTGCGTTGCGCCGGTTTTAGCGGGTTTATGACGTTGGGATTGAGAAATCGTTTCGTCGCCACACTGGCGAACACGGTTGCACGTTTTATGGATTTATTGACGCGGATGTAGCCCAATCCGGCCTCCGATGAAATCTTAAGGCGCGCAACATGCGCGCCCTCCCCGAAAATGGGAGGGACGGCGTGTCGCCGTCCGATGCCAATAATGCCATGAAATAGGCCGGCGTGGAAACCGGCCCTCCAGGGGAATTGGGTGTTGCCGATGTTCAACACGGCGAACAGGCCTTTTCCAAACGAAAACAATGGAAAGCATAAGCTATCCGAACAAGAAACGGAAAAGAGTTTTGACCGGATAACAGGATGAACATGTAAATTTTGGAACTGAATGCAAAGGATGATCAGGATAATAAGCTCTATCACCGGATTGATTCCGGGGTTGGTCAGGCCAAACCGAAGCGCTTGCGGAAACGCTGGAAAAGGTTGCTTTTGTTTTCCGCAGCGGCGCTGTCAGTGGCGGTGTTATTGGTTTGGCAGCGTTCCGCGAAGATTTTTTCGATATGTTGGATAACCAACGGTTCGGTTTCAATCAGAATTTTAAATGCGCCCCGGTCAATTTCGAGCAGTTTGCCGTGGCTGGCGGCGACAACGTCGGCGTTGCGTCTGGCGCCGGTCAGGAGCGACATCTCGCCGAAAAAATCACCTTTGCGCAGGGTTGTTTTTTGTTGGCGGTTTTGGAGGACATTGAACTCGCCGTCGAGAATGAAAAACATTGTTTCGCCGGGCGTTTGCTCGAGCACTATTGTCTGGCCGGGCGCGGTGGCGTGGGTCAGTCCGAAGCGCGCCAGGGCGTTCAAACTGTCTGCTTGGACGCC
>CAZMFH010000263.1:2922-3366 GCA_964565485.1 uncultured Verrucomicrobiota bacterium
TCAAAGAGCGACAGAGCGCCGAGTAGCTGCGCGGGCGCCTCGTGATCATTTTCGGGGGCGGGTTGTTTCATGATCACCGTGCGGATGGGGAACGGGATTTCAATCGCATGTTTGCGGAATTGATACCAGATGGCGGAATGAACTTCATCACGCACATAACGGTATTCGCCGGGATCGCCGATCATATAGCCAATGCGATAGATAATGCTTGAATCGCCATATTGATGCAGAAGCACTTCGCAGGCATCCTTGTTGATAATGCGCGAATTTGATTTGAGCACGGCCATGACGGCCTGCTTGATCTTGACCGGCGGAACATCATAGCTGACGCCGATGGTTAGGAATTCGCGCACAACAGGCGTGGGTTTGCTGTAGTTAATCAGTTTTTCGGCGGAAAGGCGGGCGTTGGGGATGATCAGATAAATTTTATCCGTGGTTTCAATT
>CAZMFH010000264.1:0-3345 GCA_964565485.1 uncultured Verrucomicrobiota bacterium
CAATTAAATTGCTCGCCTACAGCCAGGCATGAAATTGGCAAGCCATGACGCTGGAAACCATAAGCTACATCGCGCGATTTGTCTTTGGCATCATGTGGGTGATAGGCTTGGCGCAAGGCATTGTCGCGTGGGTAAATCGTGGATGCGTCATTCCGCGGTTTGTGCCGATAACCGCCGCTGTGGCGGCCGGCATCGGACTGTGCGTGTCGGCGGTGGCATTTATATGCGGGGCGCAAGCGGGAGGGATGGTCATCCTTTCGCTGTTTATCTTTCCTTTAATGGTATATTTTGGCTGGTTTTTACTCGGGTGTCCGGGCGGCAAAAACACGCAACGGAGCGGAGAGACAATCGGCGGCAAGCAGGATCAGCAGCAATCTGTCTGATTTTCAGGAGGTGTTTTGTATGGATGAGCATAACAATTATTCAGTTAATTCCGGACAAGTTAAGCGTACGCCTGGAAACAATTATTCACGGGAAGCTGTGCTGTCGCGCATTACATCCCAAGCACAGGAACAATCTGGCGAGCCTTTGCAGGTTCCGGCATGGTTGGTGCTGGTTGTGTTGGCTTTGATTGTTTTCGCAGGTTGGTGGGGTTGTCGTCGGTTGGAACCCAAGGGGCCTCCGCTCTGTGTGGTGAACACAAGCTCGGATATGCCATTGCAAATACGGCTTGATGGCAAGGCCATTGGCCGGGCGCAGAGAATGATCGGAGAGGATCAGCAGGCGTCTGTGATAGTCAGGCTTAGCCATGGTCAGCATGAACTGGAGGCGCGGGACAGTGCGGGCACTGTGCTGGCGGAGGAGAAGTTCTTTGTTGCGAAGGATGCGCACGGTTTTCTTTGGACGCCGCTGCCGGATGAGAGTTCCGTTTTTTATATTCAGATCACTTCATATGGCAAAGGTCTGCCGGAGTCTACGGTTGAACTTGATCGCAAACTTTTGCTCAAGCCGTTGCCGGTATTTGTGTCGCGGTGGTTTCGGGAAAATCCGCAGGCTGTTTCTGTTCCCAAGGGATGGAAAAGCACTCGTGAAACAGCCTTGCGCCGCGCCGCCATCCGTTAGTTTCTTGACCTGAGCGCCTGCGAACTAAAGGACTTCTTCTGGTTTTTTGTATGGTCGCTTCTGCTTTAAGCCTGTTTCTTCAAGCGTCAATGCGCCCAAATAACACGTTAATCCATTTCTTAAATGCTTGTTTTCCTTTAAGGCTTTAACTGCTCCCTTGTTTGCGATTTCAATTAAATATGGCAAAGTTGAGGAAGCCAGTAAATATGTGGAAGTTCTCGAAAAAGCAGCAGGAATATTATCCACGCAATAATGCATAATCCCTTCTTCTGTGTAGGTGGGTTTGTCATGTGATGTGGCTCGACAAGTTTCTATAGCGCCTGATTCATCACAGGCAATATCCACAATCAGAGCATTGTTTTTCATTCTCTTAATCATGGCGCGTGTAATCAGATGGTCTTTACGCCATTTTGGCCATAAAATGCAATTACATAGGACGTCTGTTCTAAGCAAGCATTTTTCTAAATTGGACTGGTTGGATGCAAGTAGTTCTACATTAGGCGGCAGCTTTTGTCGTGCGCTTTCGAGCTTTTCAATGGATAAATCCAGCAGTGTAACCTTGTTGCCAAGGCCTGCTGCCATTTCGGCGAATCCAATGCCTGCGTTGCCGGCGCCAATAATGGTTATTTCTGGTGTTTCAACCCCGCTTACTCGCCCAAGCAAAATGCCTTTTCCGCCGTTGATTTTCTGGGCAAACTGACAGGCCATGATAAATCCGCCTTTTCCGGCAATTTCACTCATCGGCCGTAAAAGAGGAAAATTCCCTTGATGATCGGTGATATCTTCATATGCAATGCCGATCACCTTGGCTGACAATAAAACATCCGTCATTTCGCTGTGGGCATTTGAATGAATGTAGGTGAAAACAACCAGTCCTTCCCGCATGTACTCATATTCGGGCGGCAATATCTCTTTGACTTTATATATTATTTCTGCTTCACGGTATACTCTTTCCCTTGAGGCAATGGCGGCTCCAGCTTTGATAAAATCATCATCGGATATTGAGCAGCCGCTGCCGGCGTTTGTTTCGATTAGAAGCTTGTGCCCATGTCTTGTGATTTCCAGCGCTGTTTCAGGCGTAACAGCCAGGCGGAATTCATTGTTTTTGATTTCTTTGGGAACTCCAATAATCATAATCAAACCCCCGGATTTTAATAATTCATGAAACAAATTAATTTGCATCTGCCGCCGTGTCGGCACAGGCAGGCATCTGCTGCGTTGCGAAGCATTTGCCGTAGTTGCTACAGCGGCATGCTTCGCGCCTTGCAGCTACGGCATCCTGACCTCATCGCGGATTTAGGGTACAGTAACTGCCATAAAAAACAAGCAAAACCGGCGGTTTTGCCGTGTAGTTTTCAAAAGCTTAATTTTGGGATGCGGTCAGGGCGAGCTTTTTTGGGTGTCTGTTTTTGTGCTGGCAAATTGTTCCTTTGTCTGTATAATTGCCGCATTTGGCAAGCTCCTGTGTTGCAGACAAGACTGGTCGGAGCGGATGTGGAATTGTTGTTGTGACCCGGCGAGCGAAATGAGGGTGCGTTAACTTTTTACAGGAATTTCAATGATGAAAACTTCCGCCAATGATGAGCCCCAGGGTCCTTCCATTTTGACGCCAAACTATTTCACCGCCAATGATGTTTTGCGCAAGGCGTCAATGGCGGCGGCTGTATTCAATCAGTTTGATCAGGCACAGACTGATCGGATAGTTGAGCGTGTTTATCGCGCCGGTTTTAACAGCCGGGTCCAATTGGCCAAAATGGCTCATGCCGAGACAGGCATCGGAGTCTGGCAGGATAAGGTTCTCAAAAATGTTGTTGCAACCCAACTGGTTTATGAGAGCATCAAAGACGAAAAAACAGCAGGGGTTTTGTCCCGCGATGCAAGGACAGGGATCACTGAAATCGCTCAGCCGATGGGTCCGATTCTGGCGATTATTCCGGTTACAAACCCGACCGCGACGGTATTGTTCAAGATCTTGCTTTGCCTGAAAACGAGAAATCCGGTGATTATCAGTCCGGCTCGCAAGGCTTTGAAATGCTGCGCGGAAGCGGCGCGTATTTGTTATGAGGCTGCGCTGGAAGCTGATGCTCCGGAGGATTGCATCCAGTGTTTGCCGGAAACTTCGCGCGAATTAACGCATGCGCTGATGACGCACAAGGATCTTGCCCTGATCCTGGCCACGGGCGGGGCGGGATTGGTGGGCGCGGCTTATAGCTCGGGAACTCCGGCTATTGGGGTCGGGCCGGGGAATGTGCCGATTTTGATAGATATAAGCGCGGATGTTCC
>CAZMFH010000265.1:0-1214 GCA_964565485.1 uncultured Verrucomicrobiota bacterium
GATTGCCGCCAGGCGCGGATATATTCCATGGCTTCGGCCAGATAAAATTCTTCCAGTGTCTCGAAAAAATGAATTTGGAACCCCGGGCGGGCCAGCTGCCGGATATCCTTTTCGGTTAATTTGGCTGCGTCGCGCAGCAAGTCTTCGTCCAGTGTTGTATAATCCCACCAATCGGCCGATATTTTGCTCAATGCCCTTGCCATTTTGTTGTTCCTCCGCTTGTTTTATTTTTGAGTTGCATCTGCCGAACTGATTTTGGTGCGGATGACGGCATCGGCTTCCCGATAGACCTCCTGGATATCCGCATCAAAAAAATTATATACACGATCCTCAAACCGGGTTGTCGCCAGCCGGTTGAAAAGCCGTTGCTTGGCGCTGCGTATGTCCTTGCCGTATATATGGAAGGAATCGGCCAGCCAATGCATGCGGCCCAGCCGGATTTCCCGCCCGGATCTGGCGGAAATTCCGGCGGCAATCACTTCCTGGTTAAAAAGGGTGAATCCAAACATATTCATGAAATTGGCGCCCCAGGCATCGTTGCTGCGGAAACGCACATTGCAATTCAGCCAGCTGACGCCGTTTTCGTCCTCGATCAGGCGGTACCAGAGCGATTGGAGGCAGGGCGGATCGTAGCAATCGAGATCAATATTCGGCATCCAGGTGATCATCTGGGCCTGACGTGAGAAAGGTTGTTCGACAAGTTTGGCGATAACCCGCTCAATCTGGTTGATTGCCGGCATGCCGGAAGCCACGGAATGGCCGTCATGCAGTTCGCGCCATTGCCCGTAATTTTCCAAGCGTCCGTGGTAAGTATATTCCCAGCGCGTATCATGTGGGTCATTAAGATTCTTTACCCAATGATCCTTGATGCCCTGCACTTCCAGCACATATTCGCGCAAGTCCTCTATACCGCCCGGAAAAGCCTTGTGAATCATGGGATCGGAAAGCGGCTCGAGAACGGTGATGTTCATTGTGCAGTCCAAACTGGGCGGATCGCCGGGTTTGTCGTATTGCGTTCGAAATGGAATGCCGCGCTCATGGAGCGCGATCAGCGCCTGTTCGTATGCCTGAGCCAGTGTTTTTTCGCAAACCGTTAAAACGGGAATATCTCGCATTGCCGCTCCTCTTGCAGATCCTGCCGTTTCCAAACCCCAAACGCCACTCAAATGAATTGTATATAACCGGCGGCTGAAAGCAATGTCATAAATCAAAAC
>CAZMFH010000265.1:1314-3342 GCA_964565485.1 uncultured Verrucomicrobiota bacterium
GCCCGGCGCACATCGGCTGCGCCTTCAACCAAAACGGCGTCATCCGGAATGGGTTCCTTCCAAATCCGCGCTGGGCAAAGTCCGTTTTGGGCGCTGAACCCATGTTTCAACCAGGCAAAGGCCAGTTCATGCGCCAACTGCCCCGCGCCATGTTGCTCGCAAAACCGGCTTAACATCCGGAAACGGTTTTCAAGGCTCGGCATCTGCGCGCACCGGGCGGGCAGTTCATGGTCGGCCGCCAATTGTTCCCAGAATGCCGGGATGCTCCGGCTGGCTTTAATCATAATGGCGCGCAATTGCGGCGGATTATAAAACCAATCCACCAGACAGGATAATACGCGCGCCGAACACATGTCGTCCAAAGACATCGCGGTTGTCCGCAAAACCTCATAGGGCGTTTTCGGCGCGGCAATGATGCCGTAACGCGCCGGTTCCTCCGCCAGCCGGGTGCCGGGCAGGATTTTCAGGCATTCCAGTTGAATCATTTCCGGCTTAAACCGCGCCAGCGCGCGCAGATCCTTGAACAAATCCGACAGTTTTCCGCCCGGCAAACCGGCCAGCAAATCAACATGCAATGCCAGGCGTCCGATCTTTGCCAAAGCTTGCAAACCGGCGCGGGCGCGGCGCACACAGCTTTGCCGGCCAAGCCTGCGGATGACGGCCCGATTAAAAGTTTGAATGCCGAGTTCCAGATGCAGCTGATTCGGTTCGGCGCGCGCGAATTCGGCTGAAATTTTGGCCGGCAGCCGCGCCGGATCAATCTCCAGATGAAAACGCAAATCCGGAAATTCTTCCCGGAACATGCATAAAAGTTGCCGACAACGATCAGGCTTTTCGTTAAAAGTGCGGTCGGCCACCCGCACTTCGCGCACACCGCCGGCGCGGATGGCTTGCAAATCGCGCCGCACACGCGCTAGCGAGAAATAACGCGTTACCCCGCCGTTGCCGCTTGTGCAAAACGCGCAGCGATTGGCGCAGCCGCGCGCTGTTTCCATCAGCAGGAAAGGTTTGCGGAATTTGGCCAAATGCCTGGAGTAAGGCGAAGGAATGTCGTCGAGCGTCGCAATCTCCTGCGCCAAACCGTTATCCGCATAGACGCCGGAACGAAAACCGCAGAATCCCGGAATCCGCATGCAAGCCTGCGGATCATCCCAAGTGCGTAATAAACGGCCAAAGACTCCTTCGCCTTCGCCGCGAATGACGGCATTGATTTCGGGATGCCGCTCCAGGAACACACGATTATCGCCCAGAAATTCAGCTCCTCCGCCAATCACGACACAGTTTGGAAACAGCGCCTTAAACCGGCCGATCAAGTCCAGCAGAAAGGGGCGGTTGAACAGATAAAAGGTTGCTGCGAGAAAAATCGGATTATGCTCGGCCACCCGCGCGAGAATATCGGGCATGTGTTCGCTCCGGAGAATTTCGAGCTCATGCCATTCATAACCAGCCGCTTCCGCTTCCGCGCGCAGATACCAGGCCGCCAGATTGGTGTGCGAATAGGAAGCCAGGACGGAAAGAAAAACGATTTTGCGCCGCGCAGCAACCCGACGCCGATGCGTTGTGCCTGCTCGTCTTGCTCCGGCGCCATGCCGGCTTGTGCCGGAGATCGGTTTTACATTGCGGCGCATAAATCCGCCTGCCATAAGCCGAGCGCCGGATTGGAGATGTAATAAATCCGCTCTCCGTCCGGCAGAGTATTAAACCCATCCCGCAATTGATCCGGATTATAACGTTGCCGCATTTTTGCCAGATCGGCATACTGGAAACCAACTCCCTCAATATCGGCTTTTGTCAAACCGCCCGGCGCATAGGTGATGCTGAACCGCCCCTCGCTGGAGCCGTGAATCAAGTGCGCGGCGGCGCCAAGACTGTTACGCAACCCGGCGTCTTCCGCAACAGCGCGCAGCGTTGCGTCTGTGCCGCAATATCCATACTGGCGAATCACCCGCTCATTAACCTCCGCTTCGCCAAACTCCACCAGACCGGGCGCCAGAATCAGCAGTTCGCCTTGATCCGCGATTGCCATGC
>CAZMFH010000266.1:0-3342 GCA_964565485.1 uncultured Verrucomicrobiota bacterium
CGGCGCCAGACCAACAGGCCGATCAGAGCCGTCAATCCCGGCAAACCTCCGGCGACAATCCAGGCCAGCTTCCGCCATGCCGTCCGGTCAAGCGCCACGCTGACGGCCGCCGGCTGATGCGCTGCAATAACCATGGCCGGTTCGCGTTCCAACAACCAATTCAAGGCGCTGATGAAAAAATCAGCATTACCACCGCTCAACAAAGCGCCATTGGAAACCAGCAGCGAATCGCCGACCACAATCATGCGGGTCGGCTTCAAGGCCATCTCGATGCCGGGCATTGGTCCCTTTTCAACCGCCACCGCCACCGGAATCGGGCCCGGCTGATCAACACCGGGATCAAAGACAGGCGGGTTTTGACTGACCGACCGTTCCGCCCAGCCCTGCCCGGTTGTCGCCGCCAGGACGGAAACACGCGGTTTGTCCGCCGGAGCCAGGGCTGCCGGATTGGTGGAAACCAGCGGCTGAACGGAACGCGGCATGGTAAAAACAGTGGTAATATTCTGAAGACCGTCCGAAACAGGATGGCCGCCATAGCCGGACACCAGCAGTTGGCGTCCGCCGGAAGGCGAACCGATAACACGGTCGTTATCCACGCGCACATCCCAGTATTCCAGCATTTTTTCGAGCCCGGTCTCAGGCCCTGCATCCAAAAGCAGCAAAAGCCGTCCGTAATTATTCAGATAAGCGCCGATCATCTCCAGTTCCGTATGCGCCAAGTGTTTCGTCGGCCCGGCAATCACCAGAACACCGGCATCGCCGGGCACGGCATTCAAGCCGTCAAAACTCAACGCCTTTGCCTCCATATTGTTTTGCTCAATAATGCGGGCAATGACCGAATAGCCCATGTAAGGATCGAAATTATCAATTTGCCGCTCACCGTGGCCGGTCAGAAAATACACCACCGGCCGGCCAGGATATAACACACGCTGAACAGCCGCAGCGAGAGCATGTTCGCCGCGGAAAGTTTGCGGAATTTTCAGGCGCTCGCCATCGCAAGGCGCGGCATGCTCATCCGCCAGACTGGCGACCGGCAGCACAACCCGACGCGCGCCGGATTCGACGATCAAAACATTTGGTTCCCGCAAATCATGGCGCAAAACCAACGCCTTGCTGCGCGCCGGATCGCGATGCGGATCAATAAACTCAACAGTTACACGCGCAGATGCGGCGGCATACCCGCGCAACAGACTCCTGATTTCCGGAAACAATTCGTTTTGCGCGCTGAGAAAGGCGGTTATGCGCAAATCGCTGTCGGCGCGCGCCAAAACATTCAAGGTTTGCGCGCTTAGCGGCGCATAATTGGAGCGCGTAAAATCAAAACGCATAACATGCCGTCCGGCGATGAAATTAATCATCAGCGTTATCAAAAACGCCAAACCGAACGCCACCCACATGATGGTGGCTGCCGCCAGGCGCCGCCACGGACGCCCCTTGTTTGATTTCATTTCCATTGCCTGGTTTCCAGAATCTTGATCGTGCCGAACAGAAAAAACGCCGTTACGGAAAGATACAATACCACCGGCCGCGAATCCACGATGCCCCGCGCGAATTCCTGAACATGCGTCAGCGCGGAAAACTGTTCAAAAACCGGCGCAAGGCCGATTTCCGGAAAGACCCAGCGCAGGAGATCAACAAACGCAAGCAACGCCACCGCCGTCATCCCGATCATGGCCGCCGCGCCCTGACTGCGCGTCAGAGCCGACACAAAAAGCCCCAACGCCAGATAACAACCGCCGATCAACAACAGAACAAGATATCCGGTCAGAATGGGCGCAAGCATCAGACCGGTTGCGCCAGACGCAAAAAAATAAAAAATCATAAAATAAAGCGATGTCGGCAGACATAAGATCAGGAAGAACAACAGCGCTCCGAAATATTTACCCAAAACAACCTGCGTATCCGTAACCGGCGCGGTCAGCAGCATTTCGAGCGTTCCGGAACGCTTTTCTTCGGCCAACAACGGCATGGCGATCAAGGCGACCGCCGCCAGCGCCGCCGCCCAGAACGGCCAGACCTCAAACAATAAAGCGCCCGGCGGAATGTGCGCGCCCAGATTATCGGCAAGCGTCCGGCAGAAACTCAATCCGGCAATCAACAGAAACGCCGTCATCAGCACATACCCGAGCGGGGCGCGGAAATAAGCGCGCAATTGCCGTTTTAAAATCGTTATCGTATTATTCATCCCAAATCAACCTTGCGATCCAGATCAGCCGTCAAGGCCGCAATGGCCGCATCCCATTCGTTCCGTTCCAAGGTTAATTCGCGCAAGACCCAATTCCGTCCGGCAACCAGGGCAAAAAGCGCGGCGCGCACATCCGTTCCAATCGCGCAGCGCAGCAAGTAGCGCCGCCATTCCGGCGCCGATTCGGCTTCGCCGCCGTCCGCCAAGAGTACCTCGCAAACCCCCGGCAACTGCTGCAAACAAAAGCGCACTTCGTCAGAATTCCCTTTGATTTCCACCGTTACGCCAATCCGGCCATCCAGCGCAACCGCCAGGCGCTCGGGAGTATCGCAAGCGACAATGCGACCGCGATGCAAAACAAAGACGCGCCGGCAGAGTGTCGCCACATCGCCAAGTCCGCCGGCAGCCATAATCAGCGTGGCGCGCCGGGCGGCATTGCCAAGCAGTTCGCGAACCAGCCTGATGTGTTCCGGGTCCAAACCGGCCATCGGCTCGTCAAGCAACAGCAATTCAGGATTGTTCAGCCAGGTATCCGCAATGGCAATTCGACGCCAAAACCCACGCGAAAGCAAACCAATCACACGGCGTTCGGCTTCCTTTAAACCGAACAACGCCTTGACTTCTTCGATCCGGTCGCGCCGTCGGCGGCGCGGCACCCCGCGCAAACGGGCGCGAAAAGACAGGTATTCGTCAACCCGCATCTCGGGATAAAGCGCCGCATCCTGCGGAAGATACCCCATCCGACGGCGCGCCGCAAGCGCATGGGTAAACAGATCCAGCCCGTCAATGCGCACACTCCCCGTGCTCGGCGCCCAATAGCCGGCCAGAATGCGCATCAATGTCGTTTTACCGGCGCCGTTCGCGCCAATAAAACCGACATATTCTCCGCGCTCCACTTCAAAGGAAAGATCCTTGAGAACAGTCCGGGCGCCAAAGCGTTTGCTGATATGTTGCGCTTGAATCATATATCCGCACAAATAAAATTCAACCATACTCTAACGCCTGGTCAGATAACGATCAATGCCAAAAAATCCTTTTCCCGGGCTTGGGGAAACACGCTCGCGACGAGCGCCGGATCACATTGCCAAGACTGCGTCATGCACTCGGCGGCTCGCCCGGAGGTCTCGCCCCACCAAAGCCACATTTGGCCATAATGG
>CAZMFH010000267.1:0-3301 GCA_964565485.1 uncultured Verrucomicrobiota bacterium
GAAAACGCAGAATGATGCCGATTGTAGGGCACGGACCAGATGCAACTGAAAGCGATTTTTTATCAATTAAGGAAGGGTTTGCATGAAAAATCTGTGTGCATGGTTTGAATGTCTTGAATTATCGTTGATCAGGATCGTGGGAATATCAATTCTGCTCGCGCTGCCGTTTTCCGACAGCGGGGCCGTGCCGACGACCCGCCAACAGACCATCTTGCCGCGGACCCTTCCGCCGGGCACGCCGCCGATTGCTCCGTCTAATGTTCCCCTGTACGCAGTCTGCGGCTACAGCGCGTGGAATCTGGGCGCCGGCACGAACGAAGGCCGGAAATTCACTCTGATGCCGGCCGGCTACAAGGGCTCCGGTAATGCGGCACGACTTTTGTCGTTCTTCTCCATCAGCGACATCCATATCACCGACAAGGAATCCCCGGCTCAGGTGCCCTACCTCGGCTGGAGCGCGAGTTTTACAAACCAGGGACCCGGTGGTCTTAATCTCTCGGCGTATTCGCCAATTATTTTCGACACCACGCACCACCTCGATACGGCCGTCAGAACCATCAATGCCCTGCACCAGAAAACCCCGTTCAATTTCGGCATCGCACTCGGCGACATGTGCAACGCCTCGCAATACAACGAGTTGCGCTGGTTTATGCAGGTCATGGATGGTCATTGGATTGTACCCAGTTCAGGCGCGCACCTCGGCGCCGACACAATAGACTACCAGATGCCCTATCAGGCCGCCGGGCTCAATCCAGCCATTCCCTGGTATGCGGTCATCGGGAATCACGATCAGATGTGGATGGGCATCGGCTACCCGTCCGACAAAGTCAAGCAGGCTCTGGTGGGTTCCAACGTGCTCAATATTTCAGTCAACGGCCCCCTGTTTCCCCCTGGTTCTGAGGGAACCGGCATGTATGTGGGCGTTGTTGATGGAACTACTCCTTACGGCATTGTGACCAAATGGGGACCGACGAACCTCTTTGAGACGCCTCCGACTGTCGCCGCCGATCCGGACCGCCGAAGCCTTACGACTGGTCTCGATTCACCCACAAACTTCGTCAATGCGTTCTTTAACAGCACATCGTCCCCGCGAGGGCACGGCTTCAACCTGACGCACACGGGCAGCCTGACAGCCTGTTATGCGTTTGAGCCCGTTGCGGACATGCCGATCAAGGTGATTGTGCTCGACAATACATGCAAGTCGAACGAACTCGGGCAAACCCCTTTGTTCTATGGCGAGGGATGGGTGGATGCGGCGCGTTATGCCTGGCTCACCAACGAATTACAAATGGGGCAGAACGCGGATCAGATGATGATTATTGCCTGCCATATTCCTATTCTTCCGCAAGCGAGCCTCTCCGATACCAACCGGGTTTCGGGGTTTTACGATTATGCTTCCGAAACAAATTTGGTCGCCACGCTGCATAAATACCCTAATCTGCTCATGGTGATGGCAGGACATCGCCATATGGCCGTAGTAACGCCTTTCCCTTCACCAAACCCAGCCCATCCGGAATACGGCTTCTGGCAGGTCGAAACCCCATCACTGCGGGATTTCCCCCGCCAGCTCCGCACTTGGGATATCCGGCGCAACCACGACAACAGCGTTTCCATTCTGACAACCTGTGTTGATCCGCAGATCGAGCCCGGGACGCCTGCCTGGAAATCGGTTGGTTACGGAATCGGTGCCTCCCGGGTATTCGGCAATTTGCCTCTTGACGATCTGACCTCGCATACATATAACGCGGAATTGTTCAAACAGTTGACCCCCGCCATGCAGGCCAAAATTGCGCGTTTGGGAGTTCCGCTTCAATTGGGCGGCCATGACTACGATGGGGACGGCAAAGCCGACCTGACCGTGTTCAATACCGAATGTGGCGTGTTCTCCATGTTCCTGTCCGGCGATAATTATGTCCGGACCATAGCGTCCATCCCACTGAACGTCAACCCATCGGCCATCGGCGTGCAAACGATCCCGGGCGATTTTGACGGCGATGGTCAGGCGGATCCGGCCGTATACGATCCGATTGCCGGCCAGTGGTTGATGCTGTATTCCTCGCAGCCCAACACCCTCCATACGCTGGCGATCGGCAACTCGAGTTGTGTGCCGGTTAGTGGTGATTTTGACGGCGACGGCAAGGCCGATCCGGCCTTGTATTCCGCAGCCGCCGGACAGATGGCCGTCTGGCTTTCGGGTTCCGGTTACACCGTCGCAATGACGCCGCTGGGCGGCGCAGGCTGGTTGACTGCCAGCGCGGATTATGATGGCGACGGCAAGACTGATCCGGGCGTGTACAATCCAGCTTCTGGTGAATGGATGATCATGCTGTCCGCAACGGACTATGCGCCGGCCTTGGTGGAGACTGCGGGTGGCGCGGGGTTTGTGCCGGTTCCCGGCGATTATGATGGGGACGGCAAAGCCGACCTCATGGCTTACCAGGCTGCCGGCGGGTATTGGCAATGCATATTTTCGGCGCAGGGCTATACCACCAGCGCAAGCGCGGCCGGATTCGGCGGATCAACGATGGTGGCGCTCGCCGGCGGGGACTACGACAACGACGGCAAGGCCGATCCGGCCGTATATGATCCGGTAACACGAACTTTTTCGGTCATGTTGTCCGGATCGAATTACAGCACAGCCAACCTTAATTGGTGAAGTTCCGCCTATGCCGTGTGATAATTCTTGATACGTCCTTGCTGTCTGTTTGCCTTTTGTCTTGCTAATGTTGGGTCACAGCCACAAAGGCACGGGAACTATGGCGTATCCGCTGCCCGAAAGCATAATGCGCCATTCAGATTGCCGCGCCGGCGCCGGGCGCACGGCTGCCGATGGTATGGTCTGTTCCCATTGAGGACGCAGAACCGCATTGCTAAAATATTCGGCTGCTTCTTGCCGGCTCACATCATATTTTCTTTCGGTTCCGACGCCGAGCCGCGCGCTCCGCGCCGGTTCCTGCAACCTGCAGTTTCGCCGATTGCTCCGCCATGGCAGTCATAGACCTGAATCCGTGACGGGATTATTATTAAACAACTCCATTTTTCAAAACTCATGTTTTGAAAGCATTCAGAATCCAGAATTCAGTATTCAGAATAAATGCAAAAGATTGATTACAAACTCTTTAATTCTGACTACTGAATTCTGCTTTCAAAAGTTGACTTTTGAAAGCAATTCTTATGATAACACATCACTAAAATGATGACGCACGATTTTACAACCAAGACCGCCCTATTGGTAAGGCCAGAATACCGCATCTACTTTGTTGGCAAGGGTTAGGAGTATGCCAATACACCGGCACCCTTG
>CAZMFH010000268.1:0-3286 GCA_964565485.1 uncultured Verrucomicrobiota bacterium
CACGCCTCTAATACCCATGCGCCATCACCTTCAATCAATACGCTCTGGAATCGCCCTTGAAATAATGGTCCAACACGATTGTGCCGACAATTAAACCAAAGACTGTACGACATATTCAGCCATTGCATTGCTTGGCTCGCATTTGCTTCCGGCGTCTGAATCAGCAAGTGGTAATGATTTGCCATCAATACATACGCATGTACCCGCACCAAATATCGCTCATGCATCTCGCCAAGCAATTCCAAAAAATGCCCATAATCACGAGTGTCTTCAAATATCCTCTGCCGATCAAGACCCCTGTTCGTGATATGATACCACCCGTCTCTTATATCAATCCGTAAAGCTCGTGCCATGTTCTTCTAATAGCAATCCTTGCCGCCCGTGTCAATCCTAATTGTCGAATGTCGAGACATGACCCTTATGCTTCTAACCTCATTGTGTGTGGTGTGTTTGAAGGTTAAAATATTTAACCATTCCGATTTTCCACGGGATACCACTGTTCCTGATCCGTGGTCTGTCCGCTTTCCGGCGTCAATTTTCCAGTATCACGCTGCCCAAGACCCGCGCGGCATTGCCGTTGAAAATCAGTTTGGCTTCTGCATCGTCCACATCGTGCAGCACGCGGCCGAAGGCGGAGCACGTTTCAAACAGCGGGATATGCGAGCCAAAGAGCAGACGCGGCAACAGCCCCACATTAATTTTTTCCCGGATGCAGCGCATGCCATCCATCTGTGATGTATCCAGATATATACCCGGATGTTCCAAAACGGGCGCCGGCGCGATGGCGGCGGACACGCCGCCCAAAATCAACTTGAGGTTTTGGAACCGCCTGGCGCTGTTCACTACCAGTCCGATATCCGTGTCCGCGATCACCGCGCGATGGTGGTTATAGCGCGGGTCTTCCATTCGCCGCTGGACGATCAGCGGCCGTCCGGTCCGATCAAAATAATCAAGAAATTCATCCAGCGAATCGCGGCGCACGGCATTAAACCTGGTATAGTTAATGAAAACGCGGAACGCCCGCACGCGCGGATCGCATAGCATGCATTCCGCCTCGTCCGGCCAGGTGGGCAGCGTGGGGTCGAGCACTGGCACGGGAGCAAGGAAGGGGTACGGCCGGGTCACTTCGAGCAATTCGCGGTTGAAGGCCTGCTGGTTGCGGCACCATACCGCCGCCAGCGGGCTGATGAATCCGGCGGTAATCCCATGCGCCTGGAGTGCGGCGGCGACTTCCGCGATGCCGCCCTTGATCGGATATGCCGGCCATGGCCCATAAAAACAACTAACATCAAATATGTTCATCACTCCCCTAATATCTGGATGGCGTTCAAGTACAGCACTTGTTCCGTTTCGGACGGAGTCAGTCCGCCATTCAGCACCTTGCCCAACTGGCTGCCGAAACACCGGCAGGGCATGTCAGAGCCAAACACCACGCGGCTGGCGCCCAGCCGGTCAATCGCGGTGCGGACGAATCCCGCCATCGGATCACCGCCGGACGTGTCCACCAGGATGTTGGCGTACGGCCGGATGATTTCCAAGCCGCGTATACCGATATTATTCAAATGCGCCAGCACAATAGTGACCTCATGGCACAAGGCGGCCAGTTCTGCGGCATCGGCCGGAGATGTCTCGCCCGGTAGGTTCCCGCCCGGGCGGTCCGAACAATGCTGGACGATGGGCAACCGCAATTCCGCCGCGCGCCGGACAATGAGCAATCCGCCGGCATGATTGATCCGGCGGCCAATCCATAATTTTATGCCACGCATGCCATGCCCCAGGCATCGGTCCAACTCGCGCAATGATTCGTCCGGGCAACCCGGGTTGAGGTAGGCAAATGGAATGAACCGGTCGGGACTCACGGCGCAAACGCGCAACAGCAAATCGTTGATGCACGTCAAATCAGCCGGCGCCGGATCGGATAAGTGGTCGGCACCGACATCATGCACCACCATCTTGGAAATGCCGGCGGCATCCGCCGCCTGCAGGAACAGCCGGGCATTGGCTTCCGGCGTATCAGCCAATTTCACCCCCACGCTGCTCCAGGGATGGACATGGATGTCAATCACCGGGCCGGGTGGCGCAAGTTTTTTGCGCATATCCGATATTTGCATTATTACTCTTTCAGCGCCTGTTCCAAGCGCTCCAGGGCTTCGGCGATGTCCTCGTCCTTGTGCGAATAATTCACATACGACACATTGTAAAGCGATACGCCGTTGGCATACGCCGAGCGCATGAATTTTTGCAGCAATGCGGGGGTTTCTGGCACAAAGCACGGGCATGGCCACGCGCCCCGGATTTTGATGCCGATGCCATGCGCGTCAAACAGCCGTTGCAGGCCACCCCACATTTTTTCGCCCATCCGCCATAAATGGCCGCAGACGTCATGCTCACGATAGAAACCAATCACGGCGCGTGCCGCGGCCAGTGAAAGAGTTTCGCCGCCGTAAGTTGATGAAATTGTGCATTGGCTCAAGGCCGCCATCACTTCATGCCGGCCGGTAAAGACGGAAAGCGGCATACCATTGGCCATGCCCTTGGCGAAGACCGCCAGGTCCGGTATGAAATTGAAATATTCATGTGCGCCTCCCACCGCCAGCCGGAATCCGGTGACGATTTCATCCATGATCATCAGCACGCCATACCGGTGCGTCAACTCGCGCACGGCCGGTAAAAACACCCGGCCGCGCGCCATGGTTTCGTAATTACACGCAATGATAATCGCTGCGTATTCTTCCGGATGCGCGGCCAGGATTTGCTCCAGCAGCGCCAGATCGTCCCACCGGCAGACGGTGTATGACGCCGCCAGCGCCGCCGGAACGCCCGGCGGCGCGGCAAGGGTGGTGGCCGTCCGGCCCGGCAGTGCCAGCGCGCCTTGCCCGATACTGTTCAGCCAACCGTTATAGCCGATCTGCATGACTTTTTCACGCCGGGTGAAAGCGCGTGCCAGGCGTAGGGCGGCCGCGCAGGCTTCCCCGCCGGTTTTAAGGAAGCGCACCTGCTCGGCGCATGGTATATTTTCACAGATTAACCGGGCCACTTCGCCCTCCAGTGGATGCGGGTGCCCGAAGACAATGCCGTTTTCCATCTGCGCATGGATGGCATCGTTAATTTCCGGCACGCAATACCCCAGCGTCACCGGTCCCAGGCCGTTGCGGAAATCAATGAATTCCCGGCCATCGGCATCCCAGACCCGGCATCCGCAGCCGCGCACAATCACACCCGGTTCCTCCGGCAGGAATGTCGGACGTTTGGAGCCGGTGGAACTGCCGCCGGCGAGATACTGGCG
>CAZMFH010000269.1:0-3274 GCA_964565485.1 uncultured Verrucomicrobiota bacterium
TTTGCGCCCAGAGGAGCCGTGGCATGAATACTAATAAATTCGCTTTTGATGCGCGTGTTTGAGCGGCAACAGAAATAGAAATCATTTTGACAGTTCTGTATATTGTCAAATTTGCGTTTGCATGGCAATCTGTATAACAAAAAAACACTTGAATCCGTTCTGAGGTCAGGATGCCACAGATGAACTTGCCTGCGCGCTGCGCGCAAACAGGAGGCGCAAAGAATATGCCGCTGTAATAACTCCAAAAAACAAACAAGGAAGAATAACAATGAACACAACACGCGGAATTGAATTCTTTTCGGCGGCACTCTTTTGTCTGCTGGTTTGGCAAAGTCATGCCTGCACCATCGGAACGGCCAACGGCAACGCCACTTCGGATGGACGACCAATCTTGTGGAAAAACAGGGACATTGCCCAAGCCCAGCAAAGGCTGTCCTTTTTCCCCGGCCAACCTTTTGCCTATCTTGCCGTGCATAGCGCGGAAAACGACGCCAATATGGGCATGAATGAAAAAGGCGTGGCGGCAAGCAGTTCCTTTGTCAGATCAGAAGGAAATGAAACAACAAGACTCCGAAGCCCGGATTTACACCGCCATATTTTGCGCAATTTCAGCGCCATGCCGGAAATTCGGGCGTATCTTCAAGAACTGCTTAAATCCGACACACCAGTCTCTTCAGGATGCCTGTCATATATAGACGGAGCAGGCAACGCCGCAGTGTTTGAAATCAGCGCAGACCGCTGGCTGATCGAGTACAATGCTGCCGACCAGCGCCGGAATGCCCAAAACCTGTCCGGAATCGTTATGCGCGCCAATCAATTCCATCAGCATCAAGACGGCACGGACAATCTCGACACTGGCGGCCGCTATGAAACAGCGCGAGCCAACATGCTTGCTTTACGCGAACTTGGTGTCTTAAATGCACAGACAATCATTCAAGGCTACGCAGATGGTCAGCAGCGTTATGATCTGATCAGATACGGGACAGGCCGGCCATTAACCAATATCGCCCTGGATATCAGCATGTCGGCAATTGTCGCGCACGGCGTTCACCCCGGCGAAGATCCGGCGCTGGCCACTTTATGGGTTATGCTCGGCCCGGCCACGCATGTGATTGCCGTGCCGGCCTGGGTCAGAATCGGCGACGGGATTGCCGACTGCCTCAAGTCTGGAGACACATGGGAACGCGCCATGTCGCTCTCCCGGAAGGAAGCATCAACGGCAACCCAGTCAAGTATGCGTTCTGCGGAAAAACATATCTTTGATATGATCTATAAGGAAATAATGCCTTGGTGGCGTACAAACAACATCCCATCCATAAAAGAAATGACACGCGTCCACCAACGCATAGCCAATGACGCCTACAGCCTGCTTGATTGCCTGGATAATGCCAATCCCAGCAATCAAGCGCCGGTGGTCGGCAAGATTGAATCCGATGGCGCAATACAAAATCAAGTTGTCAATTTCTCCATTACAGCCAATGACCATGACGGCCAAATCACCTTGTATCAATGGGGCTTTGGCGACGGTCATTCTTCGGCCGAGCCATCGCCCAAACACATATACCATGAGTCCGGCTTTTATTTAGTCTCATGCACGGTTACGGATAATGAAGGCGTTCAGACAACCAGTTGGCGCTATCTCAGCGTCGGCGCCGATCAATCGCGGGCATACCGCGGCAACCTGGATGATACAACACGATATCTGGTTCAAGCCCCTGAAAACTGGAACGGTGTGGTTGTTTGCGATCTTGATTTGCTCGATCGCATAAAGCACCCATTCTACCAGCATTTACACAAAGAAGGATATGGCCTTGCAGGCACAGCACGGCGACGTCCGATGCAGGATCAGACCGATGATCTGCGCCGCGTCCTTGAAGCTCTCGATGTTTTTCGCGCCAAAATCGGCAATCCAAAGCGCATCATTGTCTATGGACGCAGCGCTGGCGGAGCGGTTGCCTTGGCTGCCGCCGAAACCGCTCCCGCCTCAATTGACGCCGCAGTAGCTCTCAGCGCGACAACCCCTGTCCTGACCTTCAATCAAAGATTTGATTTTTTCTTCATTTTAAAAGCGTTAATAGCCCCATCCAATCCGGAGCTCGTTTTCTATGATCTTCCCGGTCCAAACGACATTGAACTAAAAAAAATTCAGGATAACTGGACACAAGCTCTTTATGCCGCCCAAAACACCGCCGGCGGCAAAGCGCGCATAGCCCTGACTTTTGCCATGAGTCAATACGCCGGCTTCGGCGGCAAAAGCACAATTAATGCCGGCATCCCCAAACCAGACAGCAACGATCCCGAAGCTGTAGCAGACGCCATGTTTCTGGTGGCCCGCGACATGATCACCAACCGCCTGCCTCAATTACGCCAAACATTATCCGGAAGATGGTACGGAAATGATGGCGCAGACTACACGGAATATTACAAAAACAGCGACCCTGTTTATCAAAATGTAGTTGAAGCATTATACAAAAAAGCAAACCTTGACATCCATCAAGACATCGAACATATAAACAACATGCCCCGGGTACGCCTCAATCCGCAAGCAATCTCCGCCATTCTGGAACATCCCGTCCGCACACACCGAGGCACGCCACGTATTCCGATTTTCCGTATGGATAACATTGCGGACAATCAAGTGCCAACCGCACAAACCATCGTCTATACCGACCGTGTGCAACGAAACGGTTTGGAGGATTTTTATCGGTCAGCCGTAGTCAATCGGGGCGGCCATTGTTTTTTCACACTGGCGGAAGAACTTACCGCTTTGAATCTTGTAATGCGCCGCCTTGACACCGGCAAGTGGCCTGCCGCCGATTCCGAGAATCTCAACGCATTTTCCGCATCATTACGCCTCGATGGATCGGAGTTTATTGCCTATCAACACCGCAAATTTAACGGACAATGGCGTTTGCACGCCTTCTCATCCGCGTTCGACCTGTCTTTTCAGGATCTCCAAAAGAGCCTCAATCTCTTGGAAACACAAGCGTTGGTCTCCCAATCAGAGCATCAAGAGTTATCAGACAAACTTCGCGAAGCAGAGCGATATTATCAAGCAAAAAACCTCCCATCGGCCAGAGACGTCTTAAGCGCCTTTATCAAGCAATCTTCCGCTGCAAATATACCGCCAGGCGAAACCAAAACGGATGATCTCTTGTGGGATGCAAAAATGATGCTTAGACAGCTAAAACGCGATAGGCCGTGACTTTGCAATCAGGCGAGTCGCTTTCAAAAGTCAGCTTTCGCAAGCAGTCTTCAGTATTCAGAAGCCAGA
>CAZMFH010000270.1:0-3252 GCA_964565485.1 uncultured Verrucomicrobiota bacterium
GTCGGTGGCTGCATAATTAATGGAGCCAGTTTCGAAAGTCCACTGAAATTTAATGTTTAAAGATTACTCCAACTGTTCAATAGTGTCTATTTTAAAATTTTCACGATTCTTGCGCCGAAACAGCGATTTTTCGCCGTTTTTCGGCATATTCCCGCTTAACCTGTGGGTTCCCACCCCGCGCCGGAAGAGGGATAGGCTGGGGTTAGAGCATGGGGGTAAGCAAATAACAGAAATTTTCCATCAGCTTGCGCATGGAGCCGCGCGCGCGCCATGTTTCGAGATCGAGTTCCCGGCTCAATGCTTGTTCGCGTAAAATGGTTTTCTTTAAAACGGAGTTAAATTGCGCATCGGACACGATCAAATTGGTTTCATAGTTCAGGCGCAGACTGCGCACATCAATATTGGCGCTGCCGATGACGGCTATGGTGTTGTCAATGAGCATGGCTTTGGCGTGGATGAAGGGCGGGGGGCGTTCAAAAACGCGCACGCCGCCGGCAAGCATATCCTCATATAACGCCTGACCGGCCAGTCCGGTGTAAACATGATTGTTTTTGGCGGGCACAATCAGGCGGATATCCACTCCGCGCAGCGCGGCCGCCCGAAAGGCTTGCAGTATATCCGGCTGCGGCACGAAATACGGCGTTATGACCAGTACTTGCCGCCGCGCCGCGGTCAGGCATTCAAAGAAAACATCCGTCAAAACATTGATCTCATCCGGAGTGGGTCCGCTTCCGGCCACGCGCACGAGCGCCGGTCCGGCTTCAGCGAGCTTGGGGAAATGCGCTTTTTGCAGGAGCTGATCGGGATTTTCATCGGTCATGAAATACCAGTCGCGCAGGAATGTTAGCGGCGGCTGAAAATGGATGGAAATGGGCGGTTTGAAATTGGATGCCAGATTACGTAAAAAAGGCCGGCGTGTTGAGCGCCGGCCTTTGTGTTGTTTGATGTATTAGTTAGTATCGATACGGTCTTTCATGCGATAGCTATTGCCTTCTATGACCACTGGTTCGCCATGATGGATCAGGCGGTCGAGGATGGCGGATGTGAGTGTTGCATCATTGTTGAAGATGGAACTCCATTGTTTAAACGCTTTGTTTGACGTGATGCAAATGGCGCTCTTTTCGTAACGTCCGCTAATGATTTGGAAGAGCAGGTCGGCGCCGATTTTATCTATGGGCATGTAACCGAGCTCGTCAATGATTAAGAGTTTCGGCCTGAGGAAGGTTTGGATTTCGGCCTTCAGGCGATTGGATTTTTGGGCGGCAATCAGGGTGTTGATCAAATTGACGGCCGTGATCCATCGGGTGGAATATCCTTTTTGGCAGGCCTGATAGCCGAGGGCAACGGCGAGATGGGACTTGCCGAGGCCGACGCCGCCGAGGAAAATGACGTTGCCATGTTGTGGCACCCAGTCCAGATGGAAGACGTGTTGAATTTGGGGACGGTTTATTTTCTTTGGCCAAGACCAGTCGAAATCGTCCAAGGTTTTGACAAAAGGGAATCGCGCGTTTTTGACACGATATAGCAGGGATTTGTCAGCGCGCCGCTGGATTTCACCGTCCAAGAGCCGAGCGAAGATTTCTTCCGGCGGCCCCATTGGTTTTTTGCGGCTTGTGCCATGATTTCGGCATAATGCGCGTGCATGAAGGATAGTTTTAGCGTTTCGCATTGGGCTTGGATGTTTTCGGCGGTGGTTTTAATTTGCATTTTACCCCTTGTTTGGTTCGTATGTTTCGAGGTTTGGCGAGGGCAATTCCAGATCAAGCAGGTCCTGGCGTCTGGTGAGATGCAGTGCGCCTGGTTCTGGGAGCAGACGCCGGCGTTGATCAAGGATATTTGCGACATATTCGGCGCGGAACACTTGGAGTTCGGCAGCATCTTCCAAGGCGCGGGCGAGTTGTTCCGGCGGATAGAGTTCGCTCAAGGCCATGATTTGGCGCACATGATGCCTGGCATTAAGGTGGCGTTCTTCGAGTTGGCGATAGAACATCTCGGCTTTTGGTGAAAGTCGCAGGAAGCGTTGCAGGAGACGTTGATCACGGATGTGTCGGCGTTCCATTAACAGGGATTTTTCGTGATCGGGGTTTAAGTAGTCCTGCCCGATATCATAACTGCGGACATGCTCGGCGATCAGTTGGCCGTCATGATAAAACCAGAGATGATCCGGTGTGCGCTTCATATTGATCCGGCAGGAGGCATAGGCGGCCGGAACCGAATAGCGGTTGCCATCCAATTGAATCCTGAACTGAGGACTGACTGTGATGCTGGTGACAATGCCCATGTCATAGGGGCGGCAGTTTAAAGGTCGTAATGCCGCCTTTTCATTTTGGAAGCGCGCCCGCGGCGTTTGGCGGGTGGTGGCATGCATGCGGATATTGGCCACCGTGTCGAGCCAGAGGTGGCCGGCTGTGTTGATCGCGTCCAAACCTGTTGGCTTTAATCCGTTGAGCAGGCTTTTCTTGACATACCCCACATTGTTTTCCACACGCCCTTTGGCTTGGGGCTGATGAATGCCACAGGCCTTGGGTGTAAAGCCATGATGCCCGGCGAAATCCATGTAACGTTCGTGGAAAACCGCCGCTTCGCCGAACGGATGACGTAAAACGGCGGTTTTCAAGTTGTCGCTGAGGATTTCGGCTGGGACGCCCCCGAAATACAGGAAGGCGTTTTGCAAGGCACTCAAGAAATGTTCGAGCGTTTGCGCCAAGGTGAATTCCAGATACATCAGGCGACTGTGACAAAGAGTCACAACCAGAAAGCTCAGGCGTCTTCGCGCCTGTCCGACATTCAGAAAACCGGCATGCCCCCAATCCACTTGCGCGCATTCTCCCGGCGCATAATGCAACGTGAGATAGGCCCTTTTCCGTACTGGACGCACCAGCCGTAAAAAGTCTTTCAGAATCGTATAACTGCCGGTGTACCCTTGTTCCCGCAACTGTCGCAGTATCTGTATTCCAGAAAACGGGTGCTGGTTCACCAAGCGCCTGAGCATATCCTTGAACGGCTCCAATTTGCCGTTTTGCACTTCCCTCTTACGGGGGTGAAAAGTTTTGGTTTCCAGCCAGCACACCACCGTTTTGATGTTTAACCCGGTATCCCTGGCAATCTGGGCAGCGTTCAACCCCTGTTTGCGTAACAGATGCAGGCGTTGGTATTGTTCATACTTGATCATTGCGCACCTCCTTGCGCCCAAGAACGTAAAATATCGCCGATCAACACCGCCCCCTCCGGCCACCCCGCGCAATCACCGCG
>CAZMFH010000271.1:0-3238 GCA_964565485.1 uncultured Verrucomicrobiota bacterium
AAGACTTGGAAAGTAATGGTGGGTTGGCGCTGGCGGGAAAAATTTTAGCCGGATTCCTGAATCCGTGATGGGCGAAGCCCATCACGGATTCAGGCAGTAGTCAGTAGTCAAGTAAAGCAAAGAGTTTGTAATCAATCTTTTGCATTTATTCTGGATTCTGAATGCTTTCAAAACATGAGTTTTGAAAATGGAGATGTTTAATAATAATCCCGTCACGAATCCAGGTTTCAAATCATCACGTCTTGGCGGCGATACCCAATGCCCTTGGAGGGCCGGGTTACACCCCAGCCTTTTTCCTATTTCGGCGCGGGTGGAACCGCGCCCTCCAACTGCGGCGATAAGCACGTTCGAAGCAAGAATTCATGGTCCATTAAGCAAGAGCCCCAACGGCACATTCCAAATATCCGGCGCCAAGCGTTCAACGCGTGGATTCATGGAAATCACCATACCGCCATGCGACATTCGACGATAAGTATTACGGAAAGCCCGGAGTCCACGCAAATCATCGTCGCGCACCCGTGATGCATGTTTAATTTCTATCGGCAATAAATATCCCGCGCGAGGCAAAACCAAATCGCACTCAACCCCGCCGGGTTGACGCCAGAAAAAACCATCCCACATCCGTCCGGCATGTCCGTAAAGTTTACGCAATTCCATCACCACAAAAGTTTCAAAAAGCGCGCCAAACTGCGGGGAGGCCAAAAGCGCGACGGTATCCCTGATGCCCTGTAGATGCAAGGCCATTCCAATGTCAGCACAATACAATTTCGGACGTTTAACGAGCCGTTTGTCGGTATTGACATGATATGACTGGAGAACGAAAAACTGATAACCGGCTTCAAGGATACGCAGCCAGTTATCAACCGTCTTGTTATCAACCCCCAAGGCGGCGCTTACATCCGCCTTGTTTAAAATCTGCCCTGTTCGTCCGGCCGCCAGCATCACCATGCGATCAAAAGCGCCCAAATCGTGCAAAGGATACAATGATCGAACATCCCGTTGAATATAGGTGCGGCGATACGATTCAAGCCAAATACCGCCGGCCAGTTCAAGCAAAACCGGCGGATAACCACCCCGCAACATTAACTCCGCCACATCATCCCGGTCATTACATGAATATTCACGTCCAGCAAGTTTGGCCAATTGATCGGGGTTTTCAAAAAGGTCAAGCGTGGTGTCAGCTTCTGCGCGCGCTGGAACATCACGCGCTTCCTGAACACAAAACGGCCAGAGGTCAAAAACCATCGCGCGCCCAGCCAGCGATTCAGATACTCCTTTCATCAGGGAAAAGGACTGGCTGCCGGATATACCATAGAGACATTGCCCCGGCTGTTTATCAATTTGGCGTTTTAACCACGAAAATATTTCGGGAACGTGCTGGACTTCATCCAATAGCAATGGACCGGGATTATTCAAAAAAAACAAATCCGGATCCTGACGAAATCGAACAATGTCGGAAGGAGCATCGAAAGAAACAACAGGGACATCCCTGTTCCAGATCATTTTGCTGACGTTAAGCAGCAAACTGGTTTTACCAGCTTGTCGCGGTCCGGTAATAACCACCGCGCCGGCCGACTTGGCGCACGCAACTATTTTTTTCTCAATAAACCTATTCTTATACATAGCATGCATTATTGGATATATAATCCATATTTGCAATATTTATTTATTATTATTTTTCTATCAACAAGATGCGGAATAGAGAAACGTCTCGATTTTGATCTTTTTTACGCTTGTTCGGCAATAACAACAGAGCTAATTGCAAAACTCATGTTTTTAAATTAGCTCAGGATAACGGGATAGTTCCAAGATTTACATGTTCATCCTGTTATCCTGTCAAAACTCTTTTCCGTTTCTTGTTCGGATAGCTTAAGCGAATTTTTCGTCAGTTTGGCGCAAAATTCAGGTAAGAAAAGAATCATAATTTACAGGGTTAACCAATCTAACCTGTGCTGTTGGATAAGCTTTGGTAAATGTTTTTGGAAGGCGAATATTAGCTTTGCGCGAATTCCATTTAAACTCAACAGCCAACAATTTTTGGTTATATTCTTCAATGTAATCAATTTCCTGTTGCTGGACTGTCCGCCAAAAATAAGCATTAACCGCAATGCCGCCATTACTATGCAATTTAAGCCTTTCCGTAATCAGATAGTTTTCCCATAACGCTCCAATATCCGTGCGTGCGCTAATTGGCAGGAAATTACCGATCACGGCATTCCGAACACCATTATCCCAAAAATAAATTTTTTTGCCTTTTTTGATTTCGTTGCGCGCGTTGCGGCTATAGGCAGGCAAACAGAAAAGCACATACGCCTTCTCCAATAAATCAATATAACGCTCCACCGTGTGAGCATCACAACCTATAAGCTGCCCGATTTCATTAAACGAAACCTCACTGCCAAGCTGTAGCGCCAAAGCTTTGACAATTTTATCCAATAAGGATGTTTTTTTAATTCCCTCAAACGCAAGCAGATCCTTGAAAAGATAACTTCCGGCGAGCAACTTGACTAATTCTTGTTCCCGGCCGGCGGAGGTTACAACTTCCGGATAACTCCCATAAACGAGCCGATGTTCCAGATAACGTTTTTCCTCCAACAGGCCGTGATAGGCGGATAATTCACCAAAAGATAAGGGGTAAAGCGTAAATTCATATTTTCGACCGGTGAGCGGCTCGGCGATACTCGAGTTAAGCTCCAAAGCAGACGAGCCTGTTGCCAGCGTCTGCACTTCCGGAATTTGATCCGTAATCAATTTTAGCGTAATGCCTATATTTGGAATACGCTGGGCTTCGTCAAGCAAGACAATTTTATGATTGCCAATAATCGAGCGCAATTTTGTGGATGTGCTGTTTTCCAACAAGCTGCGCACATCAGGTTCATCGGCATTTAGTGATAAATATTTTTGACCGGTTTGGTTAAGTATTTCTTTCGCTAAAGTTGTCTTTCCGGATTGCCTGGGCCCCATAACAATAATTGCTTTACCTTGAAATAAGCGAGCATGTATCCGTTTAACCAGCGCGCGTTTTATAATATATTTGGATTGCATTCCTTAATAAGTATAATATTTTAGGATTACTGTCAAAGCAAAATTGCTTTCAATAAACAAAATCCTTCTTCAGCTTACAAAAGACGGCGGCAATTCCCAATGCCCTTGGAGGGCCGGGTTACACCCCGGCTTCTTTCTCTTTTCCGGAAGAGCCACGCCGTTACCGGCGCGGCTACACAAGCACGTTCAGCGT
>CAZMFH010000272.1:0-3211 GCA_964565485.1 uncultured Verrucomicrobiota bacterium
CGCCTTAACAGATCGTCAAGAGCAACAACATCCGAACGGAAAAAATCAAGATCAGCCGACAAACGGTGCCCGTAATACAAAGCCAGACCGGTGCCACCCGCCAATGTCCAGCCATGCCAAACGGGCAAACTCACGGATTCCATGTTCTTCAATAAATCAAGGCTGTTGCGCGGGAGAACTTCCTCATGCATGAGCGCCCCTCCAACTTCAATATTTCAGCCCAAAACCGCATTGTTTTGCGTGAAGAATAGCGCGCCGTGGCAACCAGATCAAGAAACGCATCACGGCCAAAATATTTTACCAGCAACTTAACGTCATCAAGAGCGCCATATTCCAAAACACGTTCAACCACCCATTCCGGATGATCAGAAAAATTAACAGTGGAAACATCCACATCCCAAAACAAACGGCCAATACGCGCGCGCAGATCAATTTCATCTCGTTTTGTCATAAGTAAATGATAGCACACTGCACCCATAATCGCAAGTATCGAGCAGAGCGAATATTCAGGAATATGATTGTCTTTTTAGATCAGCAACGGCCTTTCAAACTGATATGCGCGGACTCATGCGGCTCAAGATGCAATTGAATTTTAAGCGCTTGCGCACCGCGCTCCAGCACTAAAACAGGTTTATCGCACATAAGTTCCATTCCCGTCAAGTCCGGCCGTAAAATTGTCAGAACCGGATCAATCGTCAAGGACGGCGCCGGAAAAGCATCTTCCTCAATAATAACATGCAACCCGCCAGCCTGATCTTCAAAAGCAATCAACTTGCCGGCGGTTGTGTCCACGACAGGCCGTCCGATTGCGCGCAACACCAACGCCGCCGCGGAATTAACAAGTGAACTTATGCTTTCTTTGCCGTAGGCCACCAGACATTTCAAATCTGATCGGCGCACAAGTGTCGGCGCAATAGTAAAGAGCGCTGTTTGTCCCCATGCAGTCCGATTTGCGACCAAAACCGGGATTGCCCTGTTGCAGCCACCAACGCCTGTCAGCCATGCAATACCATTGGTCGGACGATAATGCGCCCGGCAATCGTCATGCGCGCATTGTTCCCGTTGACCGGACAACTCCCGTAACGGATTATGAGGCACATCCGGCACATAAATTGCCTTGACAACTTCCGCATGCGCCAAATGTTCCACTCCAAACAGATCTTCCAAACCGGAGACATCCTCAAACCCCAGCAAGGCCACGCCCTGTTCGTGCAGGCGGCGAATTGCGGCCAGCTCCGCCGCTGTCGCCCCGCATAAAGGCGGCAGCACAAGCGTATGCGCATCTTCCGGCGCCAAATGGGCAAGATATTCCAAACCGGTTACAAAACCAGCCTGCTGCCCATCCTTACGCGCCTGTTCATAAGCAAACGCCACGGCTTCCTCGGCAGTATTGATCATATCGCCCGGCGGATAAGGATTGTTTTCAAAATCGGTATTACCGGAATATTTTTCATAGCGGTCAGGATGTTGCAGACAGGATGTCCGGCTATAGCAAAAGGCTGCCGCGCGCAGCGGCTTGAGCGGACGATTACGCTCAACAATACGCCATGTGTCCAATAATTCGTCAAAATGCGATGGCGGCCAATTTTGGGCATTAAATCCGCGATCATTCCAGAAATGAAAACCGGCCCGGTCAAACCAAACAGCGCCATAGACAAACTCAAAAATCGTTTTACGGATGCAACCCGGCGGAGTGCCGGCAAAATGGCCATAGGGCGGACGCCCATAAGCCGGACGGCTATCGCCGGCAAATCCGGCAATACCATAAATTTCCGGGTAATATTTAAGCTGCGGCGCTTCAAGTTTTAAGGCCGCAAGCATAAAAACGCCGCGTTGAAGCAGATAGCCGGACATATACGGATAATGCTCGAAAATCAACGGACCATCCAAAAATTTTTCCAGACCATTCCGCACATCACGACCCATCAAGAGCGGAAAATAAGCCGACTTATACGTTGCACCATAAGGCGGATAGATACCATAACACATCATCCGGCTATTTGGATTGATTTGCGCAAGCGTGGCACGCAATCCTGCCAGATGAGTTTCCGCATTCCAACGATTGTAAAACGCCAGCCATTTCTTCCAGTGCTGATTAATCAATTCGGCAAACATGGAATCGGTCAATTTGTTTTCCCGCTCGAAATTTTCGCTATGGAGCGTTTGCCCAGCCTGAGCCTCAAACTCCGGGCTGCGCAAAAACTGCCGCAAAACATCCCGCGCCGGTTCGCGGGAATACGTTGCCTGGATCCATAAATCCTGACGTTCAAATATCCAGATCAAATCGCAATGCCGCAAAAAATCCTGATTATGCGTAAAATCAGTCTGTTTGATAACATATGGCGCAAGATCGGTCATCCACTTGCGCCGGTAAAGATGAACAACATCCCAGATCTTATCGCGGCGCGCCACAAGCGGCTGATAATGAGTCGTCGCCAGATAATGCGCCTCATTGACTCCCCGTCCGCACCAAGGGTCAAACATGGCCGCATCAGTTCCAAAACTGTCCAAATAAGGGATCAAATCAGGCAGACCGGACGCTTGCGGCGGACTTGGCGCAGCTGGATCATCGGCCATTATTTCAAACGCTTTACGAAAAACCGCCAAATCAGGCTTATCACCGGCCAAAGCCATTCGCGGCTGCTGCGCATCGGATGCGACGGAGGAACCATTGGCATTACGGCCAAGTACAACAGCAAGATGATAGACCCCCACTTGCAACATGGGACATTCGAACCATTCCGTTGCCAGAATACTTGTTCCCAGATCAAACAAGTCTTTCATAAAAGCAGGATCGGAATCAAGCACAGGCTCAAACACAAAATTGCGCGGTGGACCAAGCGGCTCACGAAACACATTCTCAGATTGAACATTTGCCGTCAATGTCGCACCAGCAAGCGACTTGGCGCGATGGCGCAGAATGATCCGAAAGCGCGCCGGCTCAGATTCAAAAAAGAAATGATTATATCCGGCAAAATCAAGCGCTTGCGCACACCTAAGATCGTCTTGCGGCAAAAGCGCACATATCTTTTTGTCGGACGGCGAAACGATTTCCGGCAAAACATCGCCCGGCCGCAATGCCGGGCCGGCATAGACAATTTCGCCGGTCAGAGGTCGGACAAAAATTTCGGATGGCCCGCCGGCCAAGGACAAGCGGTCTTCCGCCGCATAATGTTCGTAACCAAACACCAAAATCGCATGCTGCGGCAAA
>CAZMFH010000273.1:0-3205 GCA_964565485.1 uncultured Verrucomicrobiota bacterium
GGCGCCTACAACATCAACAATCTCGAGCAAACCATGGGGCTCTTCCAGGGCAATCTCGCCAGCAAAGCTCCGTTTATGATCCAGATTTCAAAAGGCGCAAGATCATATACCGACAAACGCATGCTCGAAGCCATGATCCGCGCCGCGGATGAAATCTTCCCCGAAGCCATTTTTGCCGTGCATCTTGACCATGGCGACGAGGAAACCGCTTTGGATTGCATCAATAGCGGATTCTACAGCTCGGTGATGATTGACGCCAGCATGCATCCCTACGAGGAAAACATCAAAATCACCAAGCGCGTCGTCGAAGCCGCCCATAAGCAGAATATCGTCGTCGAAGCTGAACTTGGCCAATTGGGCGGAGTTGAAGAACACATTTCCGTCTCTGAGGATCAGGTGCATCTGACCGATCCCGATCAAGCCGCAGATTTCGTCAAACGCTCCGGCTGCGACAGCCTCGCCTGCGCCATCGGCACCAGCCATGGCGCCTACAAATTCGCCGGCAAACAGGGCTTGCACTTTGAAATCATTTCGGCCATCCAGAAGCTGCTCCCGGGTTTCCCGCTGGTCATGCACGGTTCCAGTTCCGTGCCCAAGGATGAAGTTGACCGCATCAATGCGGCAGGCGGCAAATTAAAAGGCGCAAAGGGCGTGGATCCGACCGAATTTGCCAAAGCCGCCAAACTGGGCGTTACCAAAGTCAACATTGACACCGACGGCCGCCTGGTCTGGTGCCGTGTCCATCGCGAGCAATTCAAGGCAAAACCGGAAAACTTCGATTTGCGGCCGCCGGGCAAAGTTTTCATGGCCGAATTCGCCAAATACATCGCCGAAAAGAATCAATATCTTGGCAGCGCCGGACAACTTGAATCAGTTCGGGCATTGCTGAAATAACCGCAAAAGCTTTATGAACAAATGGCGCAACGCTTGCACGGCAAGCGTTGCGCCGATTTGTTTGCGCCAGATCTTAACCCGGCATAGCCGGAACCATACAGGAGACGAGGCGTCCCGGCCGAGCCATCTTTTCCGAGCATGACGCAGCCCTGCTGAAAGCTGCGGAATGCGCCGGAAATTTTCGAGCGGAAAAGGCTGGGGTGTAACCCAGCCCTCCAGAGGAATTGGTTTGCATGATTGGATGGTGTGCCTTTTGCCGGCAACGACAATGTAGCCGCCGCCGTGAGGCGGTGGCGCCTTTTCCGGAAAGAACCACGCCGTTACCGGCGCGGCTACGCAAGCACGTCAAGCGCTTAGCCCGACTTTTTTACGGCAAAAACCTTCATGCCCCGAAATAGGCCGACGTGGAAGTCGGCACTCCAATAAAGTCTTACGGCGCGCAACGTGCGCACCCTCCCAAAACGGGAGGGACGGCGTGGCGCCGCCCGATGTCAGAATCGCTCCACGCTCGGACGTTCTTCCCTGCGTTCGTTGCGCAGAATTTTATTGATAACCGTTTAACGCCGTCTGCCCAATCGCGCGGATCGGCCATGTGCAGGAACTGACGAACGGTTGCCGTTATTCGGCAACCGGCGTTTGGTTTGCATACGCGCGTCCCCGGAACCAGCGCCCATAATCACAGTCGGTTTTAACGCAACGGGCGGCAATTGCAGCCATGCTTCCTGGGGCTGTTCATAAACCAAAGAGCGTCCGATATATTTCTCAATCTCCGGCATGCTGAAGGCGCCTTGCTCACAGGCAAAAGTATAGGCAATTCCCGAAGCGCCCGCCCGCCCGGTGCGCCCGATGCGGTGCACATAATCCTCGGCCTCATAGGGCACATCGTAATTGACCACATGCGTGATGCCGTCCACATGAATGCCCCGTCCGGCCACATCGGTGGCAATCAAAATCCGAATCTCCCCGGAACGGAAAGCCTCCAGAATACGCAAACGCTTTTGTTGCGGAACATCGCCCGAAAGCATGCCGCACGCAACGCCATGCCGGCTTATTTTATGCGCCAACGAATCAACACCATCGCGCCGGTTGCAAAAGACCAGCACACGCCCGGCCGCCGGATCCTGAAGCAAATGCAGCAGCAAAGCAGGTTTGTCGCGCGCGGAAACACTGAAAATTTTTTGTTCGGTTGTATCAAGCGTAACCTTTTCCGGTTCGACCTCAACTTTGACAGGATTAACCATCCAGGCTGCGGCCAGCCGCAGGACATCCGGCGAAAGCGTGGCGCTGAAAATCATGGTCTGCCGTTTTTGTTTGGGCGGTGTGCTATAAATAATGCGTTTGACATCCGGAATAAAACCCATGTCCAACATGCGATCCGCCTCATCAATTATCAGGATTTCCACCTTGTTCAAGCGCAACAATCCGCTCTGGCAGAAATCCAGCAAACGCCCCGGCGTTGCCACAAGCAAGTCAACCGCCCCCTGTCCCGCCTGTACTTTCTGCTTTTGATAATCCATGCCGCCATAAACAACAAGCGTACGCAAAGCGCAATATTTGCCCAGCGCCAAAGCATCATTGTGAATTTGAATGGCCAGTTCGCGGGTTGGCGCAAGCACCAAAGCGCGCGGCACACCCGACGCCGGCCGTCCGGTCAAAGGTCGGCGCAACAATCCGGCAAAGATACAGATCAAAAACGCGGCCGTCTTGCCCGTGCCAGTCTGCGCGCGTCCGGTGATATCGCAACCGTCCAGCGCCGGCGGCAAAGCCAGGCTCTGCACGGCGGTGGTGTAAGAAAATCCAAGCTCAGCCACAGCGCGCATGATCTCAAGCGGCAATTTCAAATCATGAAAACGCATTTTGCCGGCCAGGATCGGAACCTGGAATTGCTCCAAAGCCCAGCCCGGCGCGGCAGGACGGCGATGCGCGCCGGAGGCGGTTTTTTTGCCGACAACATCCGGCTTGGAGGCAAGCGCTTCTGCCGGCTTTGCTTTTTGCGTCAAACCGCTTTTTTTCCGAAAGACATTCCTTATTTTTTTAAGCAAACGTTTGATAAAAAATCTCCTGCAAATTACAATACAAACAGTTTCATTTGATCCTTGCGGCAAGCATGCGAATCATCCTTGCAACCCAGGCAATACGCATCACACTTTTACGTCAGCAGCAGAACATGGCATAAACCATCTGTGCAAGCAAGCCGATTTTGCGCCCGCAGGCCTGACCAGCGCTGCGTTATGCTCGCAAACGACGGCTCGGCCGGGACACCTCGCCCCGCCATTGCGGCCAAATTTGTCTTTGGCGTGGCGAAACCTCC
>CAZMFH010000274.1:0-3190 GCA_964565485.1 uncultured Verrucomicrobiota bacterium
CGGTTGGCAAAATCGGCCGGCAGCCGCCGGAGCATGAAGTTTTGCGTATACAGGCGCCACATGTCTTGATTGGCAGCGCACTCCTTGATAAACGCATGCCGCATGTTGAAATATTGACGCATATCCGGCGCGGCTTTGCCATACAAATGCGGCATGATCTCGTCAATCAACTTTTCTATATCAGCGTCCGGCTCCCAAATCAAACGCCCAGTGGTATAGATCATTATTTCCGGGAAATCTCCCCGCACACCGCACTGAAAAAAACCTTTAATCCCTTTGGCGGCGGCCAATTTTATTTTTTCGGCATTTTCATAGGTGTTCACGGGGTAAAGACCAAGCAGAAAATTTTTGTCAGTCAAGGTATTCCATTGGTCGAGCAGTTGCAGTCCATACTGGTTTTGCTCGCAAAATGTATCCTGCCACATTGGCCACGAAGAAGGCCATAATGCATACATAACAGTTACATTGCGGTGTAATTTTTCACGGATGGGCAATTCCTCGCGTTTTACGCCGTAAGCCATTATGATCAGCTTTTTATTGGGATACTTGTCCTCCAGTATTTCCGCAACCGCATTGGCATATGCTATCATCCGATCTGTCCATATATTTTGGTCGGCATCCAATGCGGCGCATAAATCGCATTCGCACCATTCACGCCCGTCGCCTTGCGCTATGCTGAAATACTTGCACTGGGGAAACATATCCATCAATTGTCCGATGCGTTCCGCTACGACTTGATGCAAGGCCGGATTGCCCAGGCATAAATTAAGATAAGCCTGACTTCGATTTAATTGTTTGGTTGGAACATCAACGACACGCTTACCTTGCGTCAGTGCGTAATACTCGGGATGGTTGGCCGCGTATAAATACGGGGGCGCCAGGAAACACGGCGGATGAATCCAACCTGCATTCGGGAGAGCAGCCCACTTGCATGGCGCAATGGTTGAACGCGAATATATGTACCCATATTTCCACGCATGCATGGACATATGTTTGGCATTGGGTCCGGTGGTAAATTCGAATGCCGGATGCCGCGTTACGGTCATTTCCGGAATGGTCAGTGCGCGGTTTGTTGTAATCCCGTGCACTCCGGGCGCGTAATACACACATCCCAGCCGGCCTGCCAGATAGAGCGCGCCAGCCAGCACGCCGGCGTCATTTCCGCCGGTCAGTTCCACATGGCCCGCTTGGCATGTCAGGCGGAAACCATTGGCGTTCGGTTCGCCGGCGGATGCGGCAATGTTCGGAGATGGAAGCGGTGGCACATCCGTCAGGGCTTTCTTCAAACTGCTGATTCTTATATAGCCTTTCTGCCCAGCCTCAAGGTCGCCGGCAAACACCGGCACTGCAACACCGGATATCAGACGCAAACTTACCCGCAATTCATGTGCCGCCAACTGTTCCGCCCAGTTGGGCAGGGTCGGCAGTAATATTCCCCTGGCCGGCGTCGTTCCGTCCTGATCGGCAATCGCTATCATTCCTTGCGGGTCGGAATCCAGGCGTGCCGTTACACGAAGCGACCGGATAGCCAGCGTAACGTCTTTGGGAACATCAATTGAGACATAAAACCCATAATGGTCGCCGGCATCTACATCGAGCGCAAGGTGTTCCCAGGTATTGGTTTGACTGTTGGCCAGAACAAGTTGTCCCAGACGGCTTTCGGGCACAATCATGCTTACGGATGCGCCTTTGCCGCCAGTTGTTTTCATCTCGCATTCAAATCTATATGCAGGGGTTATATCGTTATGCATGTCGCCCCCATACTGGTTCAGCGAGGATGGCCCTTGGATCTCGATGCCATTATCGAATAAGGCAATTCTTTCGCACCGCCCAATATCATGAATATTTGTGTAATCTGATGCCTTATAGTTCCAGAATGCGGGGGCTTGGCCGTCCATTCCAGGCTTGAACTCGGCATTCTGCACCAGATTGATTTCCAGCTCTCTGCCGGTAGCCATAAGGTTGCCGGCCAGAAACAGCGCTGATATCAAACAACATGATCTGAAAAAGAATCGAATAGGCATTTTGACAACTCCCTCTTTTCTATACACCTGAATCCGTGATGGGCTTTGCCCATCACGCATATTTTTTGTCCGGAACTCATTTTTTGTGATCATCGCCTGCCTGCGCCAAACAATGCGTGGCAGACAGGCCGGACTTTTTCGATGCACACGACATTGTTTCGTTCCTAATTAGAACTCCGGCAATCTTTTCCGCTGCATCAGCGAGAATTGATCGAGTGTGATGCCGATGAACAACAAAACGCAAAGATTCAGGATACTTGCCGACCAACACGCCAACTTCGGCAAAATCTGCTATAAGTTCGTTTGCCGCGCGATTAGTTCCTGAAAAATCAACCCTGATCATATTGCTTTCCACTTTCTTCAAATCCACAGAAAATCCAGGCATATTATTCAGCCTCTCCGCTAAAAAACGCGCATTCGCATGATCTTCGCCCAGCCGCTTGGTCATTTTCTCGAAAGCAATAATCCCTGCTGCGGCTATTACGCCGGCTTGACGCATCTCTCCGCCCAGCCGCGCACTGAAATATTTTGCGCGTTTTATAAACTCATTATTGCCACACAATACCGCCCCCAATGGCGCGCTGAGATTTTTGGAAAGGCAGATCAGAACAGAATCAACTATAGCGGCATATTCGGCAACCGACACGCCTGTGGCTGCTTCTGCGTTGAAGAGCCGTGCACCATCCAAGTGAATTGACAAGCCATGTCGCCGGGCAACTGCGCAATGCTGTTTGTGTAGCTCTATGGGAACAACCCGTCCGCCGCTCATTACATGCGTATTTTCAAGATGTAACAACCGTGGTTTGATCCATCCCATCAAACCTTTAATATGTCGTTCGATTGCTTCGGGAACGAGCAGCCCGTCATCACTCTGCAATAGCGCCGGAATTCTGCCGCCCACGCAAAAAGAGCCGCCTTCATAGCGATAAACATGCGTTTCCGGATCGAGTATAATTGCCTCGCCGGCGCCGGCAAGTGTCAAATGCGCCGTAATATTTGCCATCGTGCTGCTGATGACCAACATCGCCGATTCTTTTCCTAGACGTTTCGCAGCTAATTCCTCAAAACGTTTAACCGTGGGATCTTCGCCCGCCTTTGAATCCCCCAGTTTGGCATGTCTCATTGCATCAAGCATTTCATCCGTAGGCAATGTCTTTGTGTCGCTT
>CAZMFH010000275.1:0-3188 GCA_964565485.1 uncultured Verrucomicrobiota bacterium
GGATCTGTCTCATAAGCTTTTTCGACCAGGGCTACAGCGTCATCAAACCTGTCCGCAGCCGCATAGGCTTGCGCCAGGTTTAACTTGCAAGCCTGCGACAACCTGTCCTTATCCAAATCTTTCTTCATCCAATGAATGGCCTTCTCATAATCCCTTTTAGGCCAGAAATGCAGCCAGGCACAGCGCGCATAGCCGTCGCTTAATTCCGGATCAAGTTTATAGGCTTCCTCGATTAATGGTGGCGATAACTCAATACGATTGTCTGCCGCATAGACTTGCGCCAAACTTAGTTTCCATCCAGGCGACAATCTGGCGGCTGTCAGTTCCTTCTCAATCCATTCAATGACTTTATTATATTGCTTGGAGGGCCAGTATATTCTCCAGCCTATTGCAGCATAAGCGTCAGTCAATGTTTCGTCTTGTTCGTATGCCCGGGCAATTACTGACTGTGCCTCATCGAGGCGGCCCAATTCAGCTAAAATACCGGCATAAATGATTTTTTGGGCAGGAACAAGCGTTTCCAGGTCAATTAGCGATAATAACCCCTGAATTTCCTGCGCATATTGATGGCTTTGGGTTCTGATTGTTTCGGCTTGAACGTGTTTTGGGGCTTGACCGGGTTCCTTCAATAGATGGAGGATAAAATTATGGATGATAGTAAAGCCCGGATTTTTGATTTTTTCAAATAATTGCATAAGCCTGGGCACAGGCGTGTTGTCATTTAAAGCTGCGGCAAACGCAAATACAGGCATGAAAGATTGTCCGCTCAAGGCCGAACCATGCGCCGCGCAGCCGGCATCCTGGCTTAACATGGCGCGGACGCTATTAGTGATAGCGCGAACAACCGTCTGGTTGTTGGATAGAATGGTCATTTATTCCGGAATTTGCGAGAAGGTTGTTGAGCCCATTGAAGCCATTCGGCCATCCATTCCGAACGTTCCTGGAGGGACATCCGGCTTAACAATTGCTGGTCTTTGCTCAAATATGGACTGTCTGGGCGTATCGTATATGGTTGCAACAACCGCAAACTGATTTCGGTAATTGTTTTTGCGTTCAGTTTTGGTTCAGCAGACATACGGCCAATTCCTTGAGTTGATCGTGTTGCTCCAATAATTTTGTGTGACACCGACGCCATCGTTGGCGCAGCTCGATAAATTGCTGCGGGAAAGCGCCTGCGGAAATCTGCAAAGCCTGAATGCGCGCCTCATCTTCCTGTATCAGTTTATCTTGTTCAACAGCCAAAGCAATCACAACATCGCGGCGATTGGCGCCAGCTAAAAGCAAACGAACAGCTTCACGTTCAATTTCTGTGGCTGCCTGCGGCCAACGGCGCACGGCTTCGTCCAGTAGACGGTAATCCTGTAGATACTCTAATGCAATATGTGCAGCGCCCTGTTCCAGCCCTGTCGTTTCGGCAAGCGCCCCGATGATCGGGTAATCACGCAAACGCCGAGTCTGTTTGATACGCAATAAATGCTCAATATCTACAACATCCAAGCCTTCGACCTTGACAGCCATATTCCATAATGTGTCAATATCATGGACGCGCGGTGGCCGCGCGCAAAAATCCGCTCGTATGCGTATGCCATCTTTATTCCGATATTCAAAATGACTTGTCCATCCGATATTCAGCCATTCAGGCGCGAGCGGAGCGCCTAACCGATATTGAGCGCCTTCGCCCGCCAGCACTTCAAGGACTGCGGCGCAGGATTTTGAGTCTTTGCGAATAATCCAGTCGCCATCTTTGGAAAACGCCGCAATCCCAAATGCCACACAGGCTTGCCCCGAGCTGATTAAGACTTCGGCTCCGGCTTGCCGAAATTTGCGATGTAAATCGAAATACGGGTTATTCATTGTAACCTGAATCCGCAATGGAATTTTAATTAGGGCTTGTCCCAAAGGGACAGAAAGCCGGTAAATAAAGGTTCAAATTCAGATCTGGAACACGATATAAGATGCAAAAAACAGCAGGAAGCCTAAAAAACACATCTTATAATTCAATCTGCCGAACTTTTTTCTGATTTTTTAAGGCACTCGACCGGGTCAAGATGCTGTTTCAATAAAACTATATTCAGGATAGTCATCTCCTCGACAATGTCCAGTAATTTCCGGTAATTATCAGAACACGTCTCGGCCGCTTGCTCGCGATCCTCTCCGAGATAAACGAGGCTCGTTTTTTGATTCTTTTTGGTTGAAAAAATGGGGCGCTTGTAAGGCCCGATCTTGACGACGCTGCCGCGCATGATAGGGCCTAATCGCGCTAATTGCCGATGCAATTCTCTGAGGCGCAAAACAGTTTGTTTGATCTTTTTCACAAAAATGTTGTTGACATATCGCTTCGTTGTAATATGCTTACAGGCATATCTTGTAACAGGCGCCGTGCGCCTCTGAACTCAACGAGGACAATATATGTAAAAAATGATTTATCAGCAACACTTAAGTCCGGCCTTGCAGGTAATTGTCGGCAATGCCAACTTTTTCACGTCAGCCGCAATAATTCCTTGCCCAATTCCGTTCTTCCGGATACCATTTTCCCGAATTTCCGGTTTTTGGGATAAGCCCTAGTGTAATGCGTCATAAATAGCTTTACATAAGAGGATGAATACTATATGCTCTTCTCCCATGAGAACAGCACCAGCGATTGTACTGTCGCCCGAAGAACGGGCGACACTGGACCGATGGGCGGCAGCGCGATGCCAGCCGCTTCGATTGGTTCAACGGGCGCAACTGATCTGTCTGGCCGCCGATGGGGTTCAGAACCAGGAGATTGCGGTACGGTTGCATATGTCGCGCCCGACTGTTCAACTCTGGCGCGAGCGTTTCCTGGCGTTGCGCCTGCCGGGTCTGGAGAAAGATGCGCCGCGTTCCGGGCGAATTCCCAGAATTTCGGCCCGCAAGGTGGCCACCGTTGTGAAGACGACGCTGCATACGACGCCTCCGAATGCGACGCACTGGAGTACGCGAACCATGGCCAAGGCTCAGGGCTTGAGCGAAACCACGGTCCGGCGCATCTGGCATCAACACCGCCTCAAGCCGCATCTGGCGCAAACCTTCAAACTCAGTCGCGACAAACGCTTTATCGAAAAGCTCCACGATGTCGTGGGCCTTTACCTGAACCCGCCCGACAAAGCGTTGGTGTTGTGCGTCGACGAAAAGAGCCAAATCCAAGCGCTGGACCGCACTCAGCC
>CAZMFH010000276.1:0-3173 GCA_964565485.1 uncultured Verrucomicrobiota bacterium
TGCTCCACCGGACGCTTACAATAGTTGCGACACTGAAAATGATTGCCTTTCCGAATACGGAAGCATATATTAAGCCGGATTGGAGGTTTTTGAGGCTGTAAACCGCCTGTAACCACTCAGTCAGGTTCAGGAAGTCGGGGAAAATCAAAGTCGGGATCTTATGCAATTCAAACCTACCGCCATTCCTGAAGTTATCGTCATTGAGTCAAAGGTTTTTGAAGACCAGCGCGGTTTTTTCATGGAAACGTATCGCCGCGAGCTCTTTGCCGCCAACGGTATTGACGTGGATTTTGTTCAGGTCAATCACTCGCAATCGGTCTGCAATACCCTGCGCGGCCTGCATTACCAGGTTGGGCAGCCGCAAGGCAAACTGGTGCGCGTTCTGCGCGGCGAGGTTTTCGATGTCGCCGTGGATATCCGCTGGGGTTCACCCACGTTCGGGCGGTGGATCAGCGAAGTGCTTTCAAGCGCCAACAGGAAGCAGCTTTATGTGCCGGTCGGATTCGCGCATGGCTTTTGTGTGCTCAGCGAAGAAGCCGAATTTCTTTATTCCTGCACTGATTACTACCATCCGCAGGGCGAAAGAGGCATAATCTGGAACGATGCGGATCTGGCCATTCCCTGGCCGGTCAAGGAACCGCTGCTTTCCGACAAGGACCGGCGCAATACATGTTTCCGCGATCTAGCCCGCGACTTTATCTTTCCTGGATCCTCGCCGGGATCCTGATTAACCATGTCCAAATCAGCCGTCATCCAGACAATAAAAATCTGCATCAGTCTGTTCCTGCTTTTTTTCACTTTGCAAATGATTGATTGGCAGAACAGTTTGGCGCTGGCCTGCCGCGCCAAGGCATGCTGGATCTTCACCGCCGCCGGTTTATTGATGCTGGAACGCATCCTGAGCGTTGCCAAATGGCTTCTATTGCTCAAAAGCAAGGGGGCAACGGTAACATTCTGGCGTCTTTTTGTGATCAATTACATCGGCGGCTTCTGGGGCCTCGTCCTGCCCTCCAGCGTCAGCGCCGATATCGCGCGCGGTTATTATCTTTCCAAAACAACAGCCAATGCATCTTTGGCCGTAAGTTCCATGCTGGTTGACCGCCTCATGGGCGCCTTGTCGCTGGTCGGCCTGGGCTGCCTGAGCGCCCTGATTGCGGGAGATACATTCGGCCTGACGCACACACGCTGGTTGGCATGCGCTCTTCTGGCGCTCTGCACAGCGGGGGCGGCATTGCTTCTCCACCGCCATTTCCCAAGCTGGATGGACCGGCGGCTGTCGGAACGGCTCAAACGTATCCGCATCTTCGCGCTGGCGCGCCATTGGGTGGCTTCCTGCTTCACCTATCGGCATTACCCGCGCATACTGGCATGGTCGTTGGTCTTGTCGGCTCTGGTGCAAATCATGCGTGTGCTTGTTTTTTACGCCGTGGCGCTGGCTTTTGACGTGCATGTGCCGGTTGGTTATTACTTCATTTTTATCCCGCTGATCATGCTGCTGATCATGCTGCCCATTTCCATCAACGGGATTGGCGTGCGCGAAGGAGCCTTTACGGGCTTTTTCGCGCTGGTTGGCGTGCCGGCGCCGGAAGCTTTTGTCATATCCTTCGCCGTCTCCGTCCTGACAACCCTCATGACCGCTGCGGGAGGCCTTTTTTACATGCTGGATCGCGGTCTGTCAATATCGGCGCGAACACCGCAGAAGTAGCCCAAATCCAAGCAACACCTCCCGCAACGATTCCGGGTATAACCGCACCAATGCCTCGGCTTGGCCCACCTGGCAGAGCTGCAGGGTCAGGAATTTTGAAATTGACATACCGGAAAATTTTGACATCATGGAATTATCCGGAGGAGGTTGTATTATGACTTTAAGTTCCATCGAAACCAACAGCACAACGCATGCTTCACGGGGATTGCTTGAGCAACTGCTTGCTATTCTGGGCGCCACCGGAACGCGGCTGGATATCATTGATGCGCAATTTAATTTGCGTTACGTTGATCCGGAATGGTCAAAAATTTACGGCGACTATCACGGTCGCAAATGCCATGAATATTTTATGGAGCTCGCTGAACCATGCCAGGGTTGCGCGCTGCCGGAAGTCCTGCGCACACGGCGCATGATCGTCAGCGAAGAAACACTGCGCAAGGAAGACAACCGCCCCATTCAGGTAACCTCTTATCCGTTTCAGGATGAAAACGGTGAATGGCTGGTTGCGGAAGTCAATGTTGACATCAGCGCGCGCAAGCAACTGGAAAATCTTTTGCGCGAACGCGAACAACGCCTGGCCGTTACCCTCAATTCCATCGGCGACGCAGTCATCTCGACGGATCCAGGAGGCAACATTACGCTAATGAACCCATCAGCGGAAAAGCTCACCGGCTGGACGCAAGCCGAAGCCACCGGAAAACCGCTGACCACAGTATTCAAAATCATTAACGCCCAAACCCGCGCGACGGCGGAAAGCCCCGTGCGGCTGGCGCTGGAGACCGGCCAAATCGTCGGGCTGGCCAATCATACAGTTTTAATCGCGCGCAATGGCGCCGAACACCACATTGCCGACAGCGCCGCGCCAATCCGCGACGCAAACGGCATTTATGGCGTGATCCTGATTTTTCGCGACATAACCGAGGAATACCAGATCACCGAGGCATTACAAAGAGCCAATGAAGTGATCAATTCCAGCCCCGTCATGGCGTTTATCTGGCGCAATGAAAAGGGATGGCCGGTGGAATATGTCTCCGCAAACTGCGAACGTATCCTCGGTTACAGCGCCAAAGGACTGCTTTCCGGCCAAATCCCCTACGCCTCGCTGATCCATCCCGATGATCTCGCGCGCGTAACAAGGGAAGTTTCCGCCAACTCCAAGGACCCCGTTACAACCAAATTTGCGCACCAGCCCTATCGCATGCTCCGTCCCGACGGACGCATAGTCTGGGTGGACGACCTGACAACCATCAGACGCAATGAGCAAGGCGCAATAACCCATTACCAGGGCGTACTCCTTGACATCACCGAACGTCAACACATGGAAACGGCCCTGCAGCAAAGCGAAGCGCGCACCAAAACCGCCATGCAACAAAGCGAAGAATGGCACAGGGTACTCGTTGAATCATCCGCCGACGCGCTCATGACCATTGAGCCGCCCAACTGGCACTATAAAACCTGCAACCAGGCG
>CAZMFH010000277.1:0-3164 GCA_964565485.1 uncultured Verrucomicrobiota bacterium
CTGGGACGTTGCCGCGCAAAATTTCGCGCTGATATTGGGCCGTTTTTAGTGGAACGTTATTTGAAAATGGGCGCCGGGATTTATGAACGCGAACAGGGCAAAACTCAAAAATGAAAATCATAACTTGCAATATTAGAACTTCGCTGGCCAAGCGAGATGGCGAAAATTCATGGGTTGACCGCAAAACAAGATGCGCTGATGTTATAAGCGCACAGCATGCAGATGTTGTTTGTTTTCAGGAAATGACCGCCGAGCAATTTCGCGATCTGAGCGTATTCCTCCCTGAATATGATGCGTTTGCTATGACCGATGAGCCTTGTGGAACACGTCCGCAAAATTGCATTTTCTACCGCCGCTCGACCTATTTGCGCATATCGGCGGGTGGATACTGGTTATCGGAGACACCGCATCTGGCGGGGACGAAATCCTGGAACAGCGCATGTATTCGTTTCGCGAACTGGGTGCGTTTAATGGACCGGCATATGGGCGTCGAATGCCGGATAGTCAACACCCATTTGGATTGTGACAGTCAATTGGCGCGTGAAAAGCAGGCCGAAATCATAGTTGCCGACGCGCGTACATATCCGGAAACATATCCTCAGATTTTGACGGGCGACATGAACTGCGATTTTCGCAACCATGCCATTGACAACCTGAAGCGGGGTGGTTGGGTGGATACGTATTTTGCGGTGCATCAAACGGAATACGAAGGCCATACCCGGCACGATTATCTGGGCGCGGCCTGCCGGTCGGAGGTCGGTAGAATAGACTGGATTTTTATGCGCGGCACAATTGCGGCAACGGAAGCAACAGTGATTACGACGGCTATTGATGGAAAATTTCCAAGCGATCATTATTTTGTTGGCGCTACTTGCGTTATTGGGGAAACATCTTAATATCTTACGTTGGAACATGAAAAGGAGAGTTAAGCCATGTTGATATCAAGTAAATTCTGGTTTGTTTTTGCAATCTTGTTCGGAATGGCGGCGATTGTTTCTGCTGATGACAAACCTGCATTAACACTTCCGTTTATAGATAAGTCGCCCGTGATTGACGGTGTTTTGGATGATTCGGTTTGGGCAAGCGCCGCCAATGCGGATGGATTTTGCCTTATCAAAACCACGATCAAGGCGGATTATACACATGTGCGTATGTTTCGCGACAGCAAATGGTTGTATTTGGCTTGTGAATTTTCCAATGCGGCATCGCCGCATATCGAATTTATGGTAACCAAGCGGGACGATGCCGTGCAGCGCGATGAGTCGGTTGAATTTTTTTTGGATCCGGGGACTGATGGTGAATTTTATTACCACTTTGTCTTGAGCGCCGATAATGTTCAAGGAGAGCAACGCGGGCGGGACAGCGCATGGTTTATTCCGTGGCGATCGGCAACACGCAGGTTGACGGGCCTATGGACGGCGGAAATTGCTATTCCGATCACCATTTGTGCGGGCTATGGAAATCCGGACAAATTTCGGATAAATTTCCTCTATAATCATATTAAAGTGGCTTTGGATGATTATGGAGCGCAAATCGGACGGGAACGTTTGACTTACACTTGGAGTCCTGATATTCGCAATGCGCATGATCATGAAAACTTCGGGTATTTATTGGGGATGGGAGACAAGCCGATAGAAGCGGCTTTTTTACCTTCACTCGATCAGGTTCGCATCGAGCCGTTCAATGTCCGCGGAGCGGAGCGCTATTATACGGTTTCCGGACTGGCGCGCAATTATTCAAGCGTAAGCGGAACAGTCAATCTTGTCGTCGAGGATTGTTCTGTATCGTCATCATCAGGTTGTGTTTCGGAAGTGATTACGGAAATCGCTTTAGCTTCGCATGGGCAGACGCCTTTTCGTATGAAAGTTATGGTTGAAGATTTTACCCGACGAATGGCGCGAGCGTGTATTGAGGACATGACGGGAAGAGAAATATTGGCTCGGGCGGAAAATATGGATATGTCTCCGTTGACACTGATGTCGGATGTTGGCGTCAATCGTAATTATTATACGGATGAACCGGAGGGGTTGGTCGGCTGCCGATTGGGCTTGCCGACGGAAGAATTGACCGGCATGTGCTTGAAAATTTTTGACGAGCAAGATGTTTGTGTGGCATCACGCGATGAACTTATTCGTTTTTCGGTGGTGGCTTTTCCGCTTGATCGGGCGAAGGATGGTGCAAACACATATGTTCTGGCGCTGGAGGATCAAAATGGCAATTGTTTTTGCCGGGAACCATTTGTTTTTTGGAAACGAATTCCCAAGCCGGGGCATGAGGTTAAAGTTGATCAATTCAATCAAATCTTGTTGAAGGATGGTCGGGGCATTTTTCCGGTCGGGATTTATATGCATGGTGTTACGCATTTGCATGAAGAAATTTTTAAATTAGTGGCGGATGCCGGGTTTAATCTGATGGTGCGTGTGGTCAGAGGTCATACAATGCCGGAAAGCAAGGCGGATGCATATATGGAGCTTGCGCAAAAATACAATTTGATGGTGTCCGAATGGTATGGAGTCGAGCCTAAACAGTCAGGGAAAAGCATGGTGGAGCAGGAGGAAATAGCCCGCGCCAATTATAAAAGCATTCTGCCCGGGGTTGAACGCGAATTGAAAGCCATGGCGAAGTATCCAAATTTCCTGTTTCATAAGAATACGGATGAGCCTAATCTTTTGAACTGGCAAATTCGCATGAAAGTGGCGGAGTATTTTTATCGGACGGCGCATGATTTGGATTTTTATCATCCGGTTTATACTTTGTTTGCCCGCCAGATACCGGATGTTCCTTCTGCGTTTCAAGTTGGCGATATTTATACCTATGATATCTATACGTATCCCGGTTGGGGCGGCTGGGCCAATGACCCGGTCAGGCAAATGGCTAAATTTACCGCCGAGCTTCGTGCGGCGACAAGAGCGAATCACAAAGCTATGATGGTGGCGCCGCTGGCCACGGCTCTGGATCCGATCCGCTGCCCATTGCCGCTTTCTGTAAGCGACCAAAGAGCGCAAACCTATACCGCCTTGATTTATGGCGCAAAGGGTGTGGTCTATTTCTGTTGGTCAGCCATTTATGCCGGTGAAATGTGGGAAACACTTGGTGTGTTGGCAAATGAAATACTGTAGGCGAGCAATTTAATTGCGGGAAATAATTGCAAAATAAATGAAGGC
>CAZMFH010000278.1:0-1780 GCA_964565485.1 uncultured Verrucomicrobiota bacterium
TGAGTTTGCTTGAATTTAGTCCGATCGCGAAGCCGATCGGATTAAATTCAAGCAAAGGTATATTTGGGAGAAGAACGGAGGAAATGATGGGCGAAAGAATGAAAACTCTCTTCTTGCTCCCACACATAGGCAGTTTTGCCAAACTTGGTATCGGCGGTGAGCCGATAACGGGTTTGGCAAAACCTCCGTTTTTCTTGACTCTGTGTCTCCGTGCCTCCGTGGTGAATTTTTCCTATTCTTTGCGGGAGTTAAAACCGGCAAATTGGGTTGCGGACAAAACCCGCCTTGGGGTGTTACGTTTTAGGGTTTTATGCAGCCGCGCCGGTTCCGGCGTGGATATTTTTGGAAAAGGGAGCGCCACCGCCGCACGGCGGCGGCTACCTAAAGAAGGTTTTAAGCGGAAGAGGAAGGAAAGCTAAAATTAGCAAGGCAAACATACAGGGTTGGGGCGGGACAAAAATGATTTTCTCAGCAACATGCGGAGTGTTTCGCCAGTTTCTTATTTGCGTCTTGATTGTCACACTTATTGCCGTAACGTCCGGATTCGCAAACGATCAGAAGAACAGTCAGAAGGAGGGAAAAACCATGGCGCAACGTGAGCAAAACAAGAGTGCTTCGGAACAAAAACACGAGTTGATTTTAACGGATGCCAATTTTGATCAGGAAACCAACACAGGTGTTGTTCTGGTTGATTTCTGGGCGCCTTGGTGCGGACCGTGCCAAATGCAAGGACCGATTATCGGAAAAGTGGCCGTCGCTATGGCCGGCAAAGCCAAAGTTGGCAAATGCAATGTTGACGAAGCGCCGAAAACTGCGGAGAAATTCAGCGTTCGGAGCATTCCAACCTTGGTGATCTTGAAAAACAATCGTGAAGTCGAACGCTTGGTCGGCGTTCAATCGGAAGCGAAACTGGTTGCCGAGCTTGCAAAACACATCAAATAAACGTTCTGATCGGATTCACAATGAGAATGCTGGCGTTAATATGCCGAATATGCCCGTTGTGTATTTGCGCCCGGCGATGGCCGACGAGTCGGTTTGCACGCACTGTCGCCAAAAAAGAAAAAACTTGTCCTGCTTGTCGTGCTTATCGGGAAACAGTCCGGCACGACCGCGCTAGACAATAAAAACTGGAACGGGAGTAGTTTCTTGAAATTTCCGTCGGCAACAAATGATGTTGATCGGATCAAAGGCACAACTTTGGAGGAACGCGCGCGGATGGTGTTGATGACTTTGGGAAAAACACCCCGTGATGTTGAGCGCGCTTTTCGACGTCTGGCCAAACAACATCATCCGGACAAACATGGCGGCAATACGGAAAAATTTCAAGTGATCAATGAGGCTTATGAACTGCTCGCCAAACACCGCACGCCGAAACGGCCATTGTTGGCAAATGACGAATTGATGGTCAAGGTGCTCGGGAAACAGGTGGCTTTATTGATTGACCGACAGCAGGAATGGGACGAATATGACCAGTGGATCAAGCAAAAATTTTACGGTTTTGGGGTTTTGTGAAAGATAGCTCTTCAGCGGATGCTTTTTTCGGAAGAATGAATGATCCGACATCCTCGGCCTCGATTAAAGGCATGTGCGGAGATGAAATGGAGTTTTATCTCGTGATCCGCGACGACAAGATTGAGGATGTGCGCTATTATACGGATGGTTGCGGCAATACGCGTTCATGCGGACATGCCGTTGCCCGCCGTGTCGTTGGCCGGGCGGTAACGGATGCGCTTTCCATCAGCGCGGGTGAAATCATCAGGTCGGGAGAATGCGAGCCGCA
>CAZMFH010000278.1:1790-3151 GCA_964565485.1 uncultured Verrucomicrobiota bacterium
GCCGCAGGGCGGCAGGCATTGCGCGATCCTGGCGGTAACAACTTTTTATAGAGCAGTGGCGGATTATTTGTTAAAACCATGAAAATAGTGATTGCCAGCGGCAAAGGCGGAACAGGCAAAACAACAGTTGCGGTTAATCTGGCCCGTGTTTTGGCGGATAACGGCCAAAAGGTTCAGTATCTCGACTGCGATGTTGAGGAGCCAAACGGCCATATTTTTCTCAAGCCTGATATTGTGGAGAGCCAACCGGTAGGCATTCCCGTCCCAATTGTTGATGAAGCCAAATGCAATGGATGCCGGAAATGCGCCGAGGCTTGCCAATATCATGCCATTGCCGTTCTTAAAAAACCTTTGGTTTTTCCGGAACTTTGCCACGGTTGCGGCGGCTGCACGCTGGTTTGTCCGACCGGCGCAATCCGCGAACAAGACCGCACTATCGGTGTGGTCGAATTGGGCAGTGCCGACGGTATAGCTTTTGCCCAAGGGCGATTGAATATCGGCGAGCCGATGGCGCCGCCGTTAATTCGCGCCGTTAAGCAGCGGATGATCAGCACCGGCGATGCGCTTTTGGATGCGCCGCCCGGCACTTCCTGCCCGGTAGTGGCTACTGTGCGCGGCGCGGATTGTGTTTTATTGGTGACGGAACCGACTCCATTCGGACTGAATGATTTACAGTTGGCCGTGGAAATGATCCGGCAACTTGGTGTGCGACACGGCGTGGTGATCAACCGGTCCGACAGCGGGGACAAACGTGTGCGAGATTATTGCGCGGCGGAAAAGATTCCGGTTTTGTTGGAAATTTCGGATGATCGGCGGGTAGCAGAAGCTTATTCACGCGGAGAACTGGCTGCCCGAGCGCTGCCGGAATGGCAAAACAACATGTTGAAATTGCGGGACGGAATAACAACGCTGTGTGCAAAAGAATACCTGATCCGTGATGAGGTCAGAATGCCGCAGATGCGCGGCGGCAAGGGTGCCGGTGTATTGGCATACTCCTAACCCTTGCCAACAAAGTAGATGCCTGCCTGTGCAGACACGGCAGACAGGCGGCATTCTGGCCTCACCCATCGGGCGGTCTTGGTTGCCAAATCGCGCGTCATCATTTTAGTGATTTGTCGTTAAAGTTATAAGCTATTGCGCGATTGTGGTTTAATGGTGTTTAATAATAATCCCGTTGATGACATTATCCGCGATCTGGAACAGGGTTTGCAGGAAATCAAAAAATAAATCACACGCGAGGGAAAACCATGAAACTGGGGATGATTATTCATACTTGAGCATCCAAAAGGCATTTGAATGTATTCCCTGCTTTATCCGCCAGGCGGCGGAGGCGGTCGAAATGTGCGCGCTTGAGCGGACGG
>CAZMFH010000279.1:0-3151 GCA_964565485.1 uncultured Verrucomicrobiota bacterium
GCTACTACCTGATTCTCGTCCGGGACCTTGACTACGGCGATGTTTCCGATTTGAAGACACTGTTGGTTGAGGTCAGCAAGCTGCTGGAGGCGTATTCGCAGGCTATTCTGAATTCTGACACCTGAATTCTGAATACCTCGATGAGTAGTTACCAAAGGAGGCATTTATGGAAGCCGATCCCGCCGCATATTTCCGCGAACTGCGCGAGAATCTCGATTTATACGGCAATGCGCCCGCTTTTGCGGAAATGCCGCGGCGCACCCTCCAGGACAAAGGCATTGCCGGTCCGACCGCCGCGCATTTCATTGAGGAAGTCCACGTTCCGCGTAATCTGGCCGGACTGACCTTCACCACCGGCACTTCCGCCTTTCAAAACATCGTCGGCATAACGGCACAGGAACTGCCGCTCAAGCAGAAAGCCGGCCGGCGGGTGCTCGCCATGGCCGGTTTGCAGACCGGCGACCGATTGCTCTGCTGCTATCCGCCCTTAATAAATGTTTTCTCCAAACCGGCGCTCGAAGAATCCGGCATCAGCTGGTTTTTTTTGAAACGCTCCAGCCGCGACGCATTCCTGGAAGCACTCTATTACGAAAAACCAACCGCAATCATGGGGGAATCGGCTTTCATCAAAACCGCCCTGGAAGACGCCCGCAAGCTGGGCGTCGAACAGGCGCTGCCGCAAGTTAAAAGCGTTCTGGTCGCGGGCACGCCAATGGACACGGAAATGCCGGACATCGCCGGACAGCTGCTCGGCGCAGCCGTTTTTGATGTATATGGCTGCCAGGAATTCGGCTGGCTGACCGTCAACGGCGAGCCGGTCCGGGATGACATCAGCCTGATCGCCTCGGCGTTAGGCACGGAATATCGTGAATTTGTCGTTGGCGGCCTGCCGATGGGCGACAGCTTCCCCGTAACCGACAACAGGCACATGCTGGGCAAAACAGGCCGGATCATAACCTACCGGCGCCGCCGCACCCGTCCGGACTACGAGGTGGTGGTTATGGCGACGCCATTAACTTCGCATGACACAATCGAACGCGCCGCCCGCACTATTCTGCGCATCAAGGGGCGCGTCGTAAAAATTCACCCGCAACTTGCGTTGGAGAGCGAGCAAACCACCCTCTGGCTGAAACCGGCCGAACAAGCGCTCGACACAACGCCGGGAATTCTGATTGAAGGCCCGCAAAAAACAGCCTGCTTCGACGCGCTCACACGCGCGCAAATTGAATACCAGCAAAAAAACATTCCGGACCCCGCTTGGACCAAACACAACTAATCTTTAGGCGCCCTGCGCCTCAATCAAAAGCGGCGGTGTCGCCGCCGGCGTGAAAGCGCCTTATTTCGCCGGCAATAAAGTTCCTTGTGTCAAGTTTGATTTTTTGTGCGATAACTTTTGCCTTTAATAATGATGGTTTCGCAATGGTGAACGAGCCGGTCAATGATGGCTGAAGTGATGGTGGCATCATTGTTGAAGATGCGCGCCCATTGTTTATAAATGGTGTTGGCGGTGATAATAGTGGAACTGCGTTCGTAACGGGCGCTGATTACTTGGAAGATGAGATCGGCGCCACGTTTATCCATTGGCAGGCATCCGACCTCGTCAATGACCGCAGCCGAGGAGTGACGTAAGTTTTCAGAGCCTTGGCTAATGCGTGGACAGCCTGAGCGGCCGAGAGTGTATTGACTATTTCGACGGCGGAAGCAAAGAGCGTTGGGATGTTGTTCAGGCAGGCGCTATGGGCGAGCGCAAGCGCCAAATGAGATTTATCCAGACCGACACCGCCGATGAACACGGCATTGGCGTTTTGTTCAATGAAGCGTAAGCGAAAGAGGTCTTGCACTTGCGGACGATTGATTTCCGTTGGCCACGACCAGTCAAATTGCTCGAGTGTTTTAAGCACTGGGAGTCGCGCGGCTTTGGTGCGACGCTTAACGCTGCGTTCGTAGCGAGCGGCGGCTTCGGCCTGCACCAGGCGGCGCAAGTATTCCACGTGACAAAGCCCTTCGCGGGCGGCTTCACGACCGAGTTCTTCGTAATGTTGCGCTATGGTGGTCAGGTTTAAGCGACGCAGAACGGGGCTCAAGTGGGCGCAAGTCATCTCCGCACTTTGAATGGCAAATCGTCAAGCCTCATTCCGGCTTTTGAGTTCGATGGTTACCGGTCCGTCATTCAGAATTTCCAGCAGCATATGCGCTTGGAATCGGCCGGCGGCCACACGTTCGGCGCCCAGCAAAGCGCGTAACCCGGCAAGATACTCCTCATAAAGAGTTCTTGCCTGATCGGCAGGCGCGGCCAAAATGAAACTCGGACGATTACCGCGGCTTGTATCAGCATGAAGGGTAAACTGGGAAACCGCCAGAACACTGCCGCCCACATCCGCCAGGGAAAGATTCATGCGCTCTTGCGCATCAGGAAAAACACGCAAGGCAACGGTTCTCTGCGCCAGATAGCGGGCATCTTCGGCTGTATCGTTCTTTTGAACGCCAAGCAGAACAACAAATCCTCCGGCAATTTCGCCAACCACTGAGCCTGCAACGGCAACGCTGGCGCGTTGCACACGCTGAATCAAGGCTTTCATCAAAACTGCCAGCCGATCGTCCCGCCAATCGTCCCGCCGGCCAGACGAATTTGATAGCGCGACTCGCCCACATCGCCGAAAACATCCTCAATCCAGTCATAACGCCCAAATATACCGGCCTGCAATCCTTTATAAATTGTTACCATGATTTCACCTTGCACATAGTAACCAAAAAGACATTCCGTGCCGCTGTCGTTTTTGTCCCAACGCCGCAAAATACCCGGCGCAGCGCCATTGCGCGATTCATAAAGAATTTCCGTGTAATCAGCGTCTTTTTCCACAAGATTAAAGGTCGGACCAGTTGATCCGCCAAGATTCAAACGCCGGTATTTGCCTTTCACGCTCAAACCGAGCGAAAAGGTGGTCAAATCCACATCAAGCGTTTCGGAAATCGAATTATAGGCGCGATAAGTTTCCACGGAGACCAGTTCCCCGCCAAGCGAACGCCTGTGCATCGGCGTAGTATCAATCACCGGCCCGCTGTTTTGCTGATTGCCGCGATACGGCTCGCTTGATGGGGTAATACCGGTGCTGGAAATATCATATGTGTCAACCACCTTGATGCGCCACGT
>CAZMFH010000280.1:0-3150 GCA_964565485.1 uncultured Verrucomicrobiota bacterium
TCCTCTCGTTCGGCATCTCTTATCAGTTTTGATCCGACCGGACGTCTGTATCAATGCGGCATTACCAAAGTGCCTGTGCCGCACGGAAAAGATGGCTCGGCAGGGACTGCGCCCCGCCATTGCGGCCAAATTGGTCTTTGGTATGGCAAACCATTAGGGCAAGCCGCCGAAAATGACGCAGCCCTGCCAAAGTATCGGCAAAGCCGGAATAAGGCTTGACCTCCAATCTCAATCCGGCATGATTACCGGTCATGCAGACAAATTGCATTATTGTAGGACCGTTTGAAGTTAATTGTTATATTCTCCACAATTCAGCCAAACAAGCGCTGGTGATAGATGCGGGCGCAGACGCGGCCAAAATAGCACGGGCGCTTGATGCCGGCAATCTGCGGGTTCTGGCCTATCTCGCGACACACGGACATATTGACCATATCAGCGCGCTCGCGGAGCTGACCGCGCGCCATCCTGCACCAATTGCCATGCAAAGCGCCGATTTATCCTGGGCCTTTACGCCATCAAATCAACTGCCACCCTACTATTCGGCGCCGGAACAACCGCACGTAACATTCCGCGAATTGAGTGACGGCCAGCAATTGCAGGACGGAAATTTTGCCTATCAAGTGATCGGCACCCCCGGCCATTCGCCGGGCGGGGTCTGCTTGTTTTTCCCTGCCGGCCCAATTCTTTTCAGTGGCGACACATTGTTTCAGGGCACCGTTGGCAGAACAGATTTGCCGGGGGGCGACAGCAGGACGTTGACGCGCTCTTTGCGCCGTCTGGCCACCCTGCCGCCGCAAACGATCGTTTACCCGGGGCATGGAGCTTCAACCACCATTGGCGACGAATTGCGTAACAATCCTTTCATGCAACCCCCTCCGTGATGACCGCCGAACTATGCCCCAAGCAAAAACCGCATTAAAATGGCGGCGGCTGGTCGAACTACATAATCAAGCACGCCCAGCCACAAGAGGGCAAAAATAATCACAAACCCAAAACGCTCCAGCCGCGCATAGGCAACAGCCAGTTCCTCCGGCAAAAGCCCCATCACGATTCGCGAGCCATCAAGCGGCGGAATCGGAATCAAATTAAAAACCCCGAGAAAAATATTGGTCATACAGAGATAGATCAAAAAAAGCGCGATAATCCCGCCGGAAGGACCAATCATCCTGTATAAAATCCCGCTCAGCATGGCTAAAACGAAATTAGTTACCGGCCCGGCCGCGCCGACCAGCATTATCCCCCGCCGCTGATCCCGGAAATACCACGGATTAAAAGGCACCGGCTTGGCCCATCCGAATAAAACCGGACTCTTCAGAAAAAACAAAAACAACGGCAACAAGATCGAGCCAAAAAGATCAATATGCGCCAAAGGATTAAGCGTCAGACGATGGGCGCGCCGCGCCGTCGGATCGCCAAGCTTCCAGGCCACATAACCATGCGCCACTTCATGCGGCACAATGGCCATAAACAAGGCCAACAATTGAATCACTAATGTCATTGTGTCCTCCCAATCATTTGTTGCAACAAGCGGCTATAGCGCTTGAACATGCTTTCATATATTTCGACATTTGCTGACTGCGGCATAAATCGCATTGGTTGTTCAACGGCATACTGTCGCAGAAAAGCGCCCCATTCCGTGCTGTCGCCCTGCATTTTCAGCCAGCGAAATCGGGCCAATAACGCCGCGCCCCATGCGGAACCTTCGTGTGCGCTTTTCATTAACACAACCGGGGTGGCGAATACATCCGCTAAAATCCGGCCGAGCGCCGGAGTCTGCGTCAATCCACCGGACAAAACAATTTCCTTGCGCGGAAAACTCTGCCGTGTTAATTCGTTGACGCCTATTTTTAAGTTGAACATAGTGGCCAGCAACGCTGCCTTCGCCATGTTGCCGGGTGTCATATTGGATGCGCTTAACCCATACAGCAATGCCGAATTACCGTGCGAGATATTTAAAGACGGCTCGTCATCAATAAAGGGCAATGCCAGCAAGCCCCCGCAATCCGGCGGAGCATCCAGCAAGAGCGGCATAACATGCGCAAAAGCTGACGCGCGATCGCCCGCCGCACCCGCAAACATTTCCACAACCTTGTTCATAAACGTTGTTCCATTGCGCAGCCAAACCATGTTAATCGGCTTGCCGTCGGCGGCGCAGAAATGATCTACTGCCGGATGAATGCCGTGAAATGCGCGGTTGCCCACAGAATTGGCGCAAACCGAAGTGCCAAAACTCATTGAAACCATGCCGGCATCCGCAATCAAAGATCCGGCCAGTGCGGCCGGCTGATCGCCTTCGGCGGGCGCGACAGGAATCCCCGGACACAACCCCAACCCCTCTGCGACAGCAGATTGAAGCGTCCCGCCATCTTCGCCAGCCAAGCAAATGTGCGGCAACAAATCAACAAGCTTGGGCATACCCATCGGAGTCAATTCGTCAAACAAGCGCAATCGGTCAGGATCATAACCCTGCACCGCCTGATCAATCGGAAACATCCCGGAAGCATCACCAATCCCCAAGCGACATTGACCGGTCAGGCGAAATGCGATCCATCCGCCCGGGGTGATCAAACGCGCCGTCCGCCGCGCCACGTCCGGGCGGTTCCGTATTGTCCAGAGCCAGCGGGCAACAGTAATACGCTTGGGGATTTTGACGCCAAATAACGAAGTCAAAGCGCGGCCTTCATCTTCATTGCGCGTGTCGCACCATAGCCGGGCGGGAGACAACACCTGCCCGTCGGCGTTCATCAGAACTTCGCCGTGCATCTGGCCGGAAATACCAATTGCCAATATACGGCGATCAGCGCAAATCCGATCAAGCTGCTGGTTTAGAGATGTTATTGCAGCATAAAGCGCCGACTCCCAATCAGCCGGATTTTGCTCATAACATCCAGCGCCAAGCCCCGCAACCATTTTATATGCGCCTTGCCCCGTTGCAACCAACCGCATATTTTCGTCCGTAAAGAGTACGGAAAGCCCCTGTGTGCCGACATCTATACCTAAAAAGCCTTTTAATTCTTTCATGCCAAACCAAAATACAACAACCGGATTAGGCATGCAAAACAAAAAAACATCTACAGAAAACCATTCGATAGCCTGCACGCATCAAACAACCTCCATCCATCCAACTTCATCAACCGAAACCACATGCGG
>CAZMFH010000281.1:0-3132 GCA_964565485.1 uncultured Verrucomicrobiota bacterium
AAAGCAGGGAGATTATGAAAGCATTAATTACCGGAATCACCGGTTTTGTCGGTAGTCATTTGGCGGATTATATTTTAACTCGTCAGTCTCCTGTTCAAGTGCTTGGTTTGGTGCGTTGGCGCGCTCCGGCGGATAATATTCGCAATATTCTCGATAAAATAACGCTTTGCTATGGCGATTTGCTTGATGCGGCTTCTTTGCGTAAAATTTTAAGTGAGCATCGGCCGGATATTATTTTCCATCTGGCGGCGCAATCCTATGTGGATTATAGTTATGTGGCGCCTTCAGCCACAATGGAGGCCAATGTTGTGGGCACCTGCAACCTTTTGGAATCGGTCAAGGAACTCAAAATTGCGGATGGATATGACCCCGTCATTCATATTTGCAGTTCCTCGGAAGTTTATGGCCAGGTTCGGGAAGACGAAGTGCCGATTACGGAAAATAACCCCTTCCGTCCCGCCTCGCCTTATGCCGTCAGCAAAGTGGCCGAAGATATGCTTGGGTTCCAGTATTGGCTTTCCTGGAAAATCCGCACTATCCGCACACGCATGTTTACGCATACCGGACCGCGGCGCGGTCAGGTTTTTGTTACGTCAAACTTTGCCAAACAGATCGCGGCAATCGAAATGGGCTTGCAGCCGCCCGTGATCAAGGTGGGTAATCTCGACAGCCTCCGCACGTTTCTCGATGTGCGCGATGCCGTTGTGGCCTATTGGCTTTTGGCAACCAAATGTCCGGCAGGCGAGGTTTATAACATTGGCGGGGTGGAAACAATGACCGTGGGTGAGATGCTTGGGAAATTGATTAAATTGGCGAAGGTCAAGGATATTCAGGTTGAGGTTGACCCCAAGCGTTTGCGACCTTCCGATGTGACACGGCAAATTCCTTCAACCGAAAAATTTTACAAGGCAACCGGCTGGAAGCCGACAATCCGGTTTGACGATACGCTCCAGGCGATTTTGGACTATTGGCGGCATTATTATGATGTCAAGAGCTATAAGATGCCGGAAGCGCGCCCGATCGAGATGGGGCAAACGAAGTTTGTCCCGCTGGGAGCAGGCGGATCTCGCAAATAATTTGCATGCCGCGCAGATGCTTTGTTGTGCGTGTGTAGCCGCCGCCGTGAGGCGGTGGTTCTTGGAAGGAGATGCTTTGGGCATTTTTGATTTTGTATTGCAATACCAAACGATTGTATGCTATAAGCGAACACATGAATACATTGGCGCAATTATTTTGCTCAAGGGTGCGAGCAGAGTTGTTCCGCTTGCTCTTTGGCGTTTTGCCACAATCTCTTCATTTGCGCGAAATTCAGCGTCAGGCTGACTTTTCGCTTGGCGCTGTAAGGCAGGATATCGAAAAATTGTTCGTTTTGGGTGTGGTTTTGCGGAGGAAAGACGGCAATCGCGTTTATTATGCCGCGAATGAATGCCATCCTCTTTTTACGGAAATCCGTGGGATTGTCCTTAAAACTTGCGGATTGGCTGATGTTCTCGGCAAGGTTTTGAAGTGTAAAGGAATTTGTTGTGCGTTTGTTTTTGGCTCGATTGCGCAAGGCACGGCAACGTCGGAAAGCGATGTGGACTTGATGGTTATTGGGCAAATTGGGCTGCGCAAACTTGTTGGGTTGTTGGCTGGTGTGGGGAATCAGGTTGGGCGTGCGATCAATCCGCATGTTTTTGGTGTTGATGAATTTCTCGAACGTTTAAGAAAAAATGACCATTTCGTGGTGTCAGTTATGCAGTCGCCGCGGATTTGGATTGTTGGATCGGAAGATGACTTTAAAGCAATGGGAAAATAAGCCGCATAAAACCAGCCGGCAAGAAATTGCTAATCTGTTTGCTGTTGTGCGTTGTGATCTTGACGATGCGCAGGTTGGTGGAATTTCGCCGGACTGGCGTTTCGGTATTGCTTATAATGCTGCGCTCAAGCTCTGTACAATTTTGCTCTATGCAGAGGGGTATCGTCCGGCGCAAAATCTCGCGCATTACCGAGCTATCCAAGCTATGCCGTTAATTCTTGGTGTCAAACATAAATCGGAAGCCGATTATCTTGACGCCTGTCGGGTCAAGCGCAATACCGTTGAATATGATTATGCCGGCGGTGCGACAGACGCAGATGCTGACGAGTTAATCGAATTTGTGAAATCATTGGAAGTGTTTGTGTTGAATAGGATTAGATCGAGAAGTGCTGATTTGCTGTAGAGGCGGATGCCCATCCGATCGAAATGGGCCAATCGAAATTTGTGCCGATGGGGGTGATTAACAGTTCGCCAGTTGTCCGCGGAAAACATGCAAAGTAGCCTTTGCCGAAGACGTGTGCGGACGGTAGAACCGTGTGTTACTCAATAGCTGCGTAAAATTACTCAACAAGCGAGAAGTGTTGATAATAGCGGTTCTGCTGATATGGAATCCATGGAAATGAAACCATTCCAACGAGCAATTGTGGATGACCTTGAACAGGCGCTCCGATGTGATCGTCAATTGCTTCAAGTTGTGATCGGCCCCCGCCAATCGGGAAAGACCACTGCTGTACAGCAGTTGTTGGAACGCTTGAAATATCCCTGCCATGTTGCGGCCGCCGACACAGCACTACCTCCCGGTCCGGAATGGATTGAGACGCATTGGAGCGCGGCGCTGTCGCTCCCGGCGGGGGCTGAAGCGCCGGTTATTCTCGTCCTTGACGAGATTCAAAAAGTGTGCGGATGGAGCGAGGTTGTGAAACGGTTGTGGGACGAGACTATTCGCGCGCGTCGGCCGATGCGTGTCATTCTTCTGGGGTCTTCCTCGTTGCTCCTGCAACGCGGTCTGATGGAAAGTTTGGCCGGTCGGTTTTTACTTCACCGATGTCCTCATTGGAGTTGGACGGAATGCCGTCAGGCTTTCGGATGGAATCTCGACCGTTGGTTGTTCTTTGGCGGGTACCCGGGAGCGGCCGCCTTTACCGATAATGAACCGTTGTGGAAACGATATGTCGCCGACAGCTTGGTGGAACCTGCAATTGCCCGGGACGTTCTCCAACTCCAGACGGTTCGCAAGCCCTCGTTGTTGCGTCATCTTTTTGCTTTCGCGGCGGCTTTTCCCGCCCAGCACGTCTCGTTCAACAAGATGCTGGGCCAACTTCAAGATGCCGGTA
>CAZMFH010000282.1:0-1977 GCA_964565485.1 uncultured Verrucomicrobiota bacterium
TGGGCAAGCAGACGTTTCAACCCGGAACGAATGCGTTGGCCTTTACCGTCAAGCTGGATAATCCCGTTTTATGGAGCCCTGATGCGCCGCATTTATATGAATTGAGCGTGTTAGCCGGTTCTGATCAGATTGCGCGGGACAGGTTTGGGTTCCGTTCCTTTGGCGCGGATGGTCCGCGTTTTCTTTTGAATGGCGCGCCGATTCAGCCGTTTGGGATAGTGTTTAAATATCGGGACTTGGCGCATTTCCCTGAACTCTGGTATAACAGGGGGAATATAATGCGGCGGCTTTTGTCGGCCTATAAAGAGCTTGGAATTACGATGATTTTTCCGCAAGGGATGCATCTCTATTATCCGCGGCTTTTTTATGATATGTGCGACGAGTTGGGCATCATGATTAATGAATGGCATGGCGCTCAGGCCGGTAGTTCCATGAACAAGGAAAGCGCTTTGTTCGATGATGCCGATACGGCGGCGCGTATGCTTTATGTTTATAATCATCCTTCGGTGGTGATGTTCACAATCGGGAACGAGGTGCGCGACAAGGTCTTTATTGCGCCAATCAATCATGTTTATGATTTGATCAAGAGCCTGGATTCCCAAAAACGTCCGATCTGCGATGTGTCCGGCGGTGTTCCGCAAACTTTGCGGTTCAAAACCGATCTTTGCGATATTCATCTCTATCCGGGTCAAATTCATGGGCATCCGCTTGATATTCGAGCGGCGTTTGAAGGCGCTAACCGCACGGTTTGGGAGTCGCACGGCAAGGCTATGCCGGTTGGGAATTGGGAAATGGGCGCCGGGCGCAGCGTTCTGACGCAGGATGCCTTGCAGTTGGGCGGTCGTCTATTCGCAGCGGAAAAGCTCGATAAGGAAGCGTTGATTCAAGGGATTATCCAAACCGATTCCGGCTATCATATGCCGCAAGGCTTGCGTTGGCTGACGCTCTACGGCTTGCGCCGCTATTGTGTTGATGATGCAGCGCGCGCGCTTCAGGATCCGGAGTATCAGGGGGTTGACCGGAAAATTTTGGATCAAAGCTATTTTGTCGCCAAATATCGCAGTATTTGGAATGTTAAACAGTTAATCGAAGAATGTCGGCGACTGGGTTCTTTGATGGGCGGTGGCTTTGGACTCAACAATCGGACGGAATCGTTTTTCTATGTGCGCAATGCAGAAGGGCGCTTGAATTATTTGAAACCCAATGGCGCGTATCAATATCCCTGGTTCTATGCCAAGGATCTGGCCGAAGGCACATTGACGGCCACCGACCTTTATGCGTTATATCGGCATTGTTATGCGCAACAGATGATCTGCGCGGATGTGTTTGATAAAAACGTGTTTGCGGGACAAGCGATGTGCGCTGTGTTTTATGCGATCAACGATGCTCAATCGGATGCCGTCAAATGGCAGGCGCGGGCGACGTTCCTGGATCAGGCCGGCGCGATTTTGGATGATCGGACGGCTGATATCGGTTCGGTTGCGGCCATGACGCGCGCGGTGTTTGAGTGTGCGATTGATTTGCCGCGTGATTTACCGACCGGTTTTTACGAATGGCGTCTTAATCTGCTTGCAAACGGCAAGGTTATTTCTGATAACAGCTATAAAGTGTTTGTGATGGGGGTTGGCGATTTGGATCAAAAGCTCGATATCGGCAAACGGCGTATCGCCGTTTATGATACGCCGCCCAATCTGACCGTTGGCGTGCTGGAAAAGCTGGGTGTGAAGTTTGAGCGTTTGGCGGACTTTAAAAGCTTGGGCGAATATGATGTGCTTCTGATCGGTGCCGGCAGCCTTGATCAGACTGTCGGCGCTGCCGGCGCGGCAATCCGCGCCTGGCTGGAATCCGGTGGGCGGTTGTTGCAGTTCGAGCAGCAACGTCCAAATACGTTGAGCTGGCTGCCGCAACTGGCAATCGTCAAACGCTTGGGCGGGAATGTCGGTAATATTGTGGTCAAAGAACATCCGATCTTTGATA
>CAZMFH010000282.1:1987-3114 GCA_964565485.1 uncultured Verrucomicrobiota bacterium
GACCGAAACCTACACTGGCGGACTGCACGGCGCCGTTTTCAGCGCCTCGACTAGACAGCTCCACAAATCGGTGCTGGCGATTGGCTGCCAGGCCACGCCGCGCGAAACCGATACGGCGGCGCGGATGCTGATTGCCGACGTCAAGGTGGGGAACGGTGTGGCGTTGGTTTCGCAAGCGGCGGCCACATTCCGGTACGAGAAAGATTGTGTGGCGACAAAATTCGTTCAGAATTGTCTGAAATATATCATTTCCGATGAAACGCGTTTCGCCGAGCCGGTATCCGGTCTGGAGTTTTCCGCAGTTGATGCGCGGCGTTGCGGCTATCTGGATTTGAGCCGCTTGGCGCAGCGCAAAGTTACCGCCGCCGCATCCTGGTTTGAGGCCTTGGAGCAGGGCTTGAAAAATTGCGGGAACTTACGGTTTAAGTCGGGAGCGAAGCAAATGGTATCCGGCTTGGAGGCGCGGTTTGAGTTTACTTTGCCGGGCGCAATGCAATACATGGAACCGGAATGGGAAGCCGAGAAGCGCGCGCGTGATACGGATCAGGGCGCGCTCTTGAAGGATCGGGTTGATGCGCTTTATATTTTGGCGTCAGTTCCCGGCGATGTGCTGCTTGGGACGGCGGTGGCGCGCTTAACCTTGTGTTATAAAGATGGGCGTCAGGTGGTGCATGAGCTTGTCTCTGGACGCGATATCGGCGTGGCCCGCGATGTTTCCGATCTGGAGAACGCGCGCGCGGCCGGCGGCGGCATGTTTGTAACTGCCTGGCAGACGCCGCATGTCGAGACGCCGGTTGTTGCCATTCTGATCGAGCCGCTGACCGATCAAGGCTTGTTGTTGGGCGGCATAACGGCTACACTTGTGCGCGACAAAATTCATGGACTGTAAGAACGTCCGAGCGGGGAGCGGGGAGCGTTGACCGTTAAAATTTTTACAGAAGGCCGCAATGGCCGCAAAGGATTTTTTTAAACATAGCGATCTTTGCGAGCTTCTGTTGAAAATCTCCGGTGTTTGGTTGCAGAGTTTTAGACTTTTTAATTTTAACTTTCTTCTCTTTATGATAAAAAGTATTAGTATGAAAGATGTCCAGAAAGAATTAAAACGGTTGATTGATGATTACAGGGGA
>CAZMFH010000283.1:0-669 GCA_964565485.1 uncultured Verrucomicrobiota bacterium
AAAGTTATCGAAGAAGAACGCTCCTTGCTCTCTTCTGGAATCAACCGGATTGGCTTCCGTGCCGAACCGGTTGCCGGCTCCAGCCGCGCGAAGGTAACGCTTTTTTGCGCTGATGAATGCCATAGCTGATTTCTGGCATTTATCCGTTTGCCATGCGAAAGAACAGGTGTTAAGATTGCGGCATGAAAACCTTTATTGATATTCATGGGCATACGCGTGTTCATGCAAGCCCGCCGCATCATAAACGCGGCAAGCATGCCTATACCACGCCGCAGCAATTGATCAAAATTTATGACCATCTTGATGTCGAATGCGCCGTGATGTTGCCGGGGGTTAATCCGGAATGCGCTCACATGCCACAGAGCAACGAGGAAATCCTTGACGTTTGCCGCGAATATCCGGGCCGGTTCGTTCCGTTTTGCAATATTGATCCGCGTGCCATGACCAATTCGCACGATGCTCCCCTCGGGGAATTGATGGATTATTACCGTGCGCTTGGCTGCAAGGGCATCGGCGAGGTTTGCGCCAATCTGCCTGTCTTGCATCCTATGGTTCAGAATTTGTTCAAGCATGCCGAAAGTTCCGGGCTGCCGCTGACTTTCCATCTGGCCGCTCAAATCGGAGGCATGTATGGGCTGCAGGATGAGCCGGGTTTGCCGGGACTGGAAT
>CAZMFH010000283.1:679-3098 GCA_964565485.1 uncultured Verrucomicrobiota bacterium
ATTCAGCCTGCGGCGGTTCCCGAACCTGCGCTTTCTCGGGCATTCTCAGACTTTCTGGGCCGAAATCGGATGTTTGGAAACACCGGGTGATCGCTACGGTTACCCGAATTATCCCATCCGCGAGGAGGGGGTGGTTCCGAGGCTGATGCGGTGTTATCCCAACCTGTTGGGCGACTTGTCCGCCGGCAGCGGCTGCGGCGCGCTGAGCCGTGACTTGCATTATGCCGCCCGTTTTCTTGATGAATTTCAGGATCGTCTGTTTTTTGGAACGGATATTTCCTATCCCGATACCCCAACGCCGCTGGTTGATTTGTTGATCAAAATGCGCGCTGAAAAAATGATCAGTGAGCCGGTTTTCCGCAAAGTTGCGCGTGAAAACGCCGCGCGGTTGCTGGGTTTGCGGGAAAATACCGCCGGTGGTCAAGCATAGCGCGCGGGCGCTTAAGCAGGGGAGGCGCTGTTGATGAAACCGGAAAAGGGTCTGACGCAGACCCTGATTGCCGATGATTTGCGCCAGATGGGTTTGGCGGCGGGCGATTGTGCGCTCGTGCATAGTTCGATGAAAGCGCTTGGAACTGTTGACGGCGGGCCGGTAACGGTTTTGGCCGCTTTGCGGGAAGTGCTTGGCGCTGCGGGAACATTGTTGTTCCCTTCGTTTCAAAAGGGCAGTGAGCATGTTTTGCTGCGCAATGGCTGTGTTTTTGATGTGCGCCATTCGCCGACGGAACAGGGGCTTTTGCCGGAAACTTTCCGGAAACAACCGGGTGTAATGCGTTCGCTGAGTCCCACGCACTGCCTGGCGGGCTGGGGGCGGCGGGCGGCGGAAATTCTGGAAGGGCATGAGCGCTGCGTGGTGTCGGTCGGCAAGGCTTCGCCATTCGATAAAATGATCGCAGCTAACGGCAAAATTCTGCTTTTGGGTGTTGGCCATGCCGCCGACACAACTTTGCATTATGTCGAAAATGTGAACGGCGCGCCGACGGTTTGCCGCGAACAATTTGCGCCGAAGGTGATAGACTTATGCGGACGGGAACATGTTGTGCCGACTTATCCGCATCTGCCCGGCTTGCGGCGCGCTTATGAGCGTGTTGAAAAATTGCTCCTGGAACATGGCGCGCAACGGAACGGATCGGTTGGCGCGGCAACAACTCGTTTGGTTGATGCCGCGCTGATGGCGCGTCTGGTTGGCGCGGAAATCAGGCGCGATCCTTTGTTTTTGATCGAAGTATTCAATCCCTGATGCCGGTTAATCGAAATGGAATCAATATGGGTTTGCAAAATGAAGCGACGGTTGCCGGCGCGGCGCGCCGGGCTTTGGGCGCGGCTTTGGTTCTGCCGTCTGCCAAAAAGTTTGAGCGTCTGGACGAACCGGAAATCAAGGCGCTTTATCTCCAGATCAGCGGACAGGCCATTGTGTTGCTGGCAGTTGATTTTTGCGTGATCAGGCGCGCGCATTCGGCGCGCGTTACCGATGCCGTGGCCGCTGCGCTGGATTTGCCGCGCCAGCATGTGCATCTCTATGTTACTCACACGCACGCGCCGGGCTCGCTCAAGCCTTATGATTTGGATGCCTTGATCGGTCTGGCCAAATCGGTTGCTTGTGAAGCGCGTGTGTCGGCGCGCGGAGTTTGCGAGGCTTTTTATCTGAATATAGATACGCAAAGCCGTTTTAATCTTAATCGGCGCACAGTTTCCGATGAGCTTGGGACATGGTGCTTGATGCAGTCCGTGGGCTGTCGGGACAATGGCGTGGTTGTGGATGGCGCTGAATGGGTGCGCCTGAAAATGGCGCAAGCCGGCGCTTCGGAAGCCGATTTATCACTCATCCGCGGTCCTTATCCGGCCAATCGGGTGTGTGATGCCGATTTGCAGTTGGTGTTGTTTGGCAAGTCTGAACAGGGCTATGCCGGCGGCATAGTGCGCTTTACCGCGCATGCGGTTATCTGCAGTTCCGGTTATTGGAAGCCGAATGTCAGTCGCGATTATCCGGGTGTGCTTTGCGACCGGCTTGAAGCAGAATTCGGATGCCCGATCCTCTTTCTCCAGGGTCCGACCGGCGACCATCGCTCACGGCACACTGCTGTTGGTTTGTCGGAGCGCGACCGGATTGGGAACGGATTGGCGGATGCGTTGCTGAACGCTTTGCCGCAGGGCAGCCGTATGCCGCTGACTGTTTTGCGCGTGGAGTCCGCTGCGGCTGTTTGCCGTTTACGCGGCGACATTTGCGCTTCGCACGATGAGGCGTGCGGGATGCTCGCCCGGCTTGAAGAAGATTTGCGCGCCTTGCGGGGCGGAACGCTCGAATCATTACGGGAACGCAAGCGTTTGGAGGAGCAACGCTGGTTTTACAACAAACTCGTCAATGTGCCCGATTTTCTGGGCTATCTTGAGCCGAAAGAAATCAGGGCGGGGATGGTCA
>CAZMFH010000284.1:0-3032 GCA_964565485.1 uncultured Verrucomicrobiota bacterium
CAGAATATGCGCGGCTGGTTGGCAGCGCTTATCCGGTCGGCAAGGCTGTGCCAGGTTCCCGGGTTGTCATTGCGCGGGATGCGCCTGGCGCGCTTTTGTTTGCGCCGCATCCGGATGACGAATGCATAGTCGGCGCTTTGCCGCTGCGTTTGTTGCGTGAATGTAAAGTGAATGTTCTCAATGTGGCTGTTACACAGGGCAGTCGCAAGGATCGGCAGGCAGAGCGTCTGGAAGAATTGCGGCGCGCCTGTGATTATCTTGGGTTTGGTCTGTTGCAGACAGCGGAACGTGGTCTGGAAAAAATCAATCCGCAAACCCGCGCATCCAATCCGGCGTTGTGGCGCGAAGCGGTCAATATAATTGCTTCATTACTGATCGAAAAAAAGCCGCGTTTGGTTTTTATGCCGCATGAGAAGGATTGGAACAGCACGCATATCGGAACGCATTTTCTGGTTTTGGATGCGTTGGAGATGATGCCGTCCGATTTTTGTTGTGGGGTCTGCGAAACCGAATTCTGGGCGCCGATGAATGATCCGAATCTGATGATTGAGTCCAGCGTGGCGGATGTAAGCGATTTGGTTACGGCTTTATCCTTGCATGCCGGTGAAGTGCAGCGCAATCCGTATCATCTCCGTCTGCCGGCCTGGTTGCAGGATAATGTTCGGCGTGGCGGCGAACTGGTTGGAGGGCAGGGCGGGCAGGCGCCAAATTATGCTTTTGCCACGCTTTATCGCTACCGGCAATGGGTGCACGGTAAATTTCAACTGACCGAACAGGGCGGCAAATTGGTTTCGGTTAATGAAAGCCCCGCGTTTTTGCTCGGATAATTAGGGCTGGCGCGCTACGGAACGCTGTTATCCTTTCACCTGCGCGGAACAGAATCAGGATAGAGCAAATCCATAATTTCTTCAAAATCGGTGAAGCCATCACCATCGGAATCGGGATGCAACGGGTTGGTTTTCCAAATGTTGATTTCGTCATAATCCGATACGCCATCGCCATCCGCATCCGCTGCCACAGTTACCATGACCGTAATTGATCCGGTCATGCCGATTGGCAGCGAGAAATTCTTGCGGAACAAAAGTTCCCCTGAACTTTGTGCCGCAATATTTGTCTCCTGCCCGGCATAATGCGTCAGATTGGTCTGATTGCTTATTTTCATCAGCAAGCTATTGGCGGGTGCGCTGACGCCCAAGTGCGATTTTATAATTTCCGGGTTGCCTTCCGGTCCGAATTCGGCAAAATTATCCTGCCAAACGCCCTCCGGCCGGCAATGGATGATTTCGCCTTGCCGAACATAAATACCGCTCGGTTGCCAAAGTTCATTGGCTTGGACGATCACCGGGCGTGGTTCCGGTTTGTTTTTATTGACGGACGATGTGGTCGCGCATCCGGACAGAAACGCCAACCCCAGCATTATGCAAACATTTTTTTGCATTCTTTTATTTCCAAGGCGGAGATCTGGCCGCAACCCGTTTTTATTGCTCAAAACCGATTATCCGTTGTGTTGCGCAAAATCCTTCATAAAAGCGGTTAATGCCTCAATGCCTTCCATTGGGAAAGCGTTGTAGATTGAGGCGCGGATGCCGCCCACGGAACGATGCCCCTTCAATCCCTTCAAGCCAAGTTTGGAAGCTTCCTTGACAAACTTGTCTTCCAATGCTTCGTTTGGCAGACGAAAGGTTATGTTCATATCCGAACGATCTTCACGTCTTGCTGTGCCCTTGTAAAACGAGCCGTTGTCGAGCATGGCATAAATCCGTGCTGCTTTTTCCGTATTGCGTTGGTAAAGTTTTTGCAAGCCCTCCTTCAGGATCCAGCGTGAAACCAGCATCATGATGTAGATGCTAAAACATGGTGGTGTGTTATAGAGTGAATTTTCCTCCGCGATCGTGCGGTAACTGAGAATGGTTGGAATGGTCTTGGATGCGCGCTCGATTAGTTCTTTGCGAATCACAACCAGCGCAATGCCGGAAGGTCCGAGATTTTTCTGGGCGCCGGCATAAATCATGCCGAATTGGTTGATATCAAAAGCTCGCGAAAGAATATCGGACGACATGTCTGCCACAAGCGGCGCCGCCGTGCGCGGAAATTTTTTCCATTGTGCGCCGGAAATGGTCTCGTTGGAAGTGATATGCACATAAGCCGCGCCGGGCGTTGGTTGCAGTTCAGCGTCCGCCGGAACGCGGGTAGGGATATCCTTGCCGCAATCGGCAATCACATTAACTTTGCCGATTCGTTGGGCTTCCTTGATGGCCTTGCCGGCCCAGGCGCCGGAATTGGTATAATCGGCAACCTGTCCGGCGCCCAGCAAATTCATGGGCAACATGGCAAACTGCATGCTTGCGCCGCCGGCAATAAAGAGCACAGCATAATCGTCGTTGCACTTGAGCAGTTTGCGGAAATTGTCAATGGCTTCCGTATGCACGGCGTCATATTCCTTGCCCCTGTGGCTGTTTTCCAGAATGGACATGCCGGAACCTTTGAAATCAAGCAGTTCGGCTTGGGCTTCGCGCAACACTTCTTTCGGCAGAATGGCTGGGCCGGCATTAAAATTATAGACGTTGGGCATGGTTGATTCCTTTCATGGGTTGTTCAATTCGGTCATTATCGAAAGCCTGGCCAAAAAAACAAGATTATTTATTGGTAATCTTTTCAGGTGCGATTGAATTCGTAACGGGAGAGTCTCATAAAGCGGCGGAAGAATTTTCTCAATTCCAGTCTCGACAACCAAAAAGCAGACCTTACAATGCATGTATGTGAGACGTCAAAACACAAAATAACTCGCAAATATGGTGAGAAAAGAATCTATCGCAAAAAACGCTCTCAAAATAAACGCGTGGTTGCGGCGACATTTTATTCTGCTGGCCAATCTCTTCTTGTTATTTGCTTCCTTGTTTATGGGGTGGCATTTATATTCTGACGCGGTAGGTTGGAGCGACAGTCTGGCGGCGTTTAACGCGCGCCCGGTTTTCAATCTTTTCCCTTCCCCGCACGACCCGATTCTATCCAATCCATCCGCTTCTCTTTCA
>CAZMFH010000285.1:0-2021 GCA_964565485.1 uncultured Verrucomicrobiota bacterium
CAGATTTTGCGCAGTCCAATTAGATTTGTAATATCCATAAACAAGAGGCACGCTACGTCCATCAGCTAAACGCATTTCCCCAGCCTTGCCCCAATGCATATCGGTGCCAATTGGAGTTAAGACACGTTCACGCAGGACGTTTTCCAGATCATCGCCAAAAATATAAGTCAGCGCATCGCCCAACTCGCGTGTATGTCCGTTATGATAACGACTTTCCACGCCAGGTTTAACGAATTTATCGGCATTATAGATCTGCAAATTATCAACTGCTTTAATTCCGGAAGTTGCCGTTACCAGATGCCGGAATGTAATTTCATCCGTATAAGGACCGGCATTGAACGCCGGGTAATAATCTTTGACCTTAGCGTCTATATTGGGAATCAAGCCTTCCCGCAAGGCCACGCCAAGCGCCATGCTGCAAATTGACTTGGTTACCGACTGCACCTCGATTTCTTCGGTAGCTTTCCTGGAATCAAAATTCCATTCCGCGACCAGATAGCCCTTGTAAATCAGAACGCCATTAGCGCGCGTCTCCCGCATTATTTCCGTAATCCGGGCCAGCGCATTGGTGTTCAGCCCCATTTCCTCCGGCGCGCGCTTTTCCCATTCCGCGCCCGGAAAAACAGTCTGTCCCAACAACATCCCGGGCACAAGCATACACCCCATGCCGGCTTTTAAACGATTGTCCATTATTTATCTCCTATTTTTTGATCGCTTATTACCTTTACGATTTAGGTGCATCGTCACTTTCCAGAAAATCCAAAACAGCCTGACACTGCAACGCCACGCCATACGGCAGCGCATCCGGGCGCAGATCATAATCCGAACCATGCACAGTGCCGCAAGCGCCGCCCAGCCAGTAATACAGACCCGGAACTTCCTGCGAAAAATACGCAAAGCTTTCCGTGCCGTAGCCCATCAGCAATCCGGTATGCACTTTAATCGCATCCGCCGCAATGATCTTTTGCGCGCTTTTCAAGAAATGCTCATACAATTCCGCATTATTTTCCAATGCCGGATATCCATCGGTAATGGCAATCTCCACTTCACATTCCGTTTTGCCGGCCGCAGCCAAAATGCGGGTGCGGATCAAATCCTTCATTTCTTCGCGTTTGGCGTTGGATGGCGTCCTGATAATACCTTTCATTTCCACCGTATCGGTGGTATTTCCGGAAAGTCCGCCTTTGACCACGCCCAGAGCAACCAGCGAAAAATGGGGTTCCTGTTTAAACTCCGTTTGCATCGCACCAAATGCGGCCATAATACGGCCGGCCGTATAAACCGGGTTGGTGTGTTCGCCAAGACACTGCACATGAATACTGCCGGCATGCTTCGCGCGGAAAACGGATATGGTAAAAGGCGCGCTGGCCGCCATAAACGGACCGGATTTGATGGATATACAACCCGACGCCGAACTGCATAAATGCAATCCCAAGACGGCATCCACTTTGGGTGCTTGTAAAACACCTTCAGCCACCATCAGACGCGCACCGCCTCCGCCTTCCTCCGCCGGCTCGAAGAACAATTTTACATTGCCGTGCAAGTCAGCCTTGACCCGGTTAAGCAACTTGGCAACCCCCATTAAAATGGCAGTATGTCCGTCATGCCCGCAACTATGCGCCACGCCCTCAATCGTTGAATGATACGGCACGGTTTTTTTGTCCTGAACGCCTTTGACAGCGTCAATATCGGCACGCAATCCGATTGTGCGGCCGGGATGTCCTCCGCGGATAAGCCCAAGCACACCCGTTCCGGCACAGATACCGTGCTCGATTCCCTCGCTCTTTAAAAACTCAATGATTTTTGCCTGTGTTCTGCGTTCTTCCCAACTCGGTTCCGGATTCTGATGAAAATCCTGCCGGACTTTATTGAGCCAATCCGCCAACGCCAGACTTTCCTCCCAAACTTTCATGGTCATTGCTCCGCCCCTTTCTGCATAACCGGCATATCGCTTGTCGGTTTGGCATGCTCAACCAATTGCATGAGCAGCGGACGAAATGCACCGGCGGCACGAAACGGTT
>CAZMFH010000285.1:2031-3027 GCA_964565485.1 uncultured Verrucomicrobiota bacterium
GTCAGTTTTGGTTTTCCTCTTTCGACATACCATATTCCAGATTTTTGAGGGTTGCCAAATTCTGCATATACTCCGGCCCAAATTCCTGTTTAACGGTAAAATCCGGATTATACTTTTTCCAAGGCTTGCCTTCCCAATGTTTTTTCTGTTCCTGCCAGACCAATTCGGCAAATTTTTTGGCATTTTCCGTCGGCTGGATATCGCCCAGCACGCTCGAAAAAGGCTGGCCCGGTTTGCGCTTGGCGGGATCCGGCGTCCAATCGTCATTCTCATATTGGCGGCGCACATTTTCATCACGGAAATCCGGCACATCCACAGACGCGCCATCCTGCAGCGCGGAACGAAAAGCCTGAATGCCGACAATACTCATGTCAATTCCGCGATAAACATCCATAAACGGCGGATGGTTGTTGCGAATGGCTTCCGCAAAAAAATAATCCACAAAAAAATCGCCGCCACCATGTCCGGTTTTAGCGGCCAGATCATTGTACTGGCGGAACACAGGCACATATTCCTTCGCTAACTTTTTACCGTCAGGAGTGTTCCACGGCTCCTTATGCAATAAAATCCGGGCAGACCCATCATTGGCTTTTTCCATCATCCCCTTATCACCGAAAATCGAAACATGCCCGTGATGCGCCGCCAATCCGCCTTGCAACAGCTTGACCAGCGCCTGGTTGTCCATGCGGCAGACAATCATGCTGGCCGTATCCTTCCGGCTGATCGAGACAGAATCACGCTGTTGCTCCATGTCGCGCGGTACGACAAAGCCATTTACCTTGACCGGCCTTGTTCCGGTAATGTACATGATCGGACCCATCGAATGAGTGCAATAATAAGTAGCCGGAATCCATGTCCGCCAATGATTCAAGTAAGGCGCCAACCAAGTGCTTCCCCATACATCCATCGGATGCACATACTCGCCTTCACCATACTTGAATTTGCCGACAAACCCTTCATCATAAAGGTATTTCATTTCCTGATTGATGGCGGAAT
>CAZMFH010000286.1:0-3017 GCA_964565485.1 uncultured Verrucomicrobiota bacterium
GACTGGCCGTGGCGATTTTGCCGCCCGTAAAAAACACATTAATGGAAGGCGGACGTTATACCAATCTGGCAAAAGCGCTGGCGGAACCGGCAAAAGCGCAAAAAATATATCTGAGCGAACAGAAATTGACCACGTTACCGCCTGAAATCGGCACATTACGACATGCCCGAATTTTACGCTTAACCGGCAACAAACTGACCATTTTGCCGCCGGAACTGGCACAAATGACTAATCTGGAAGAATTGCGCATCGGCAACAACCAAGTGCAAACCATTCCGCCGGAAATAGGGTTGCTTACCAATTTGACGCTCTTGGAAGCATTTAACAATTACATATCGCATGTTCCGGAAACCATCGGCAACGCGCAGCAATTGCAGGAAATAAATTTGCGCTGGAACAGCCTGACCAATCTGCCAACCGCACTGAATCAGCTGAAAGGCCTCAAAAAAATGCGCTTATCCGGCAATCCGCTGCCTCCGGATGAAATTGCGCGGTTGCGCGAGCTTTTACCTCATTGTAAAATTGAGTTTTAATCGTTTTTTTGTGAGCCAAAAAATAAAAAATATGAGCTGGACAGAATAACACCATAATTGTATTCTTATTCTGATTCTAACTGGCATATAAACAAGCGACAGTATAAGACAATGATGTATCGTGCTGGCACAATTATTCCGGCTGTTTCTTTGATCGCCTGCTCGGTTTTGGCGTCGGATTTGCTGGTTTCTCCGACCAACCTGACCGGATCGGTTTCAGAAGGGCATCGAGCGTCAGGCGCTGTTTTTCAGGTATCCAACACCGGCACGCCACCACGCACTCCCATTTATTACGAAATAACAACCAACCAGGCTTGGATTCAGCTCAGTCCTACCAACGGATCAGTTGCCGATAACACTAATGCCGTTAATTTAACGTGTCTTACGGAAACCCTTGCTTCAGGATGGCATACCGGACGCGTAACGGTTACAGCAGCCGGTATTGATACGCAAACTGTTACGATCACCATGCGCGTCAACTCCAGACCAGTTCTGGCTTGGGATGCATCAACACGCGTCTGGACCAATTCGATTCTTGCCGGATCAAACATAATTGCCGGTTCCGTGCTGGTCTGGAACAACAGCACCAACACCAAACCTTTCGGACAGCTGAATTATGCAGCCAATCTGGCGGGTGGAGCGCAAAATTGGGCGGTCTTGACGGCCGCAAGCGGATCAAGCACCAGCGAACAACATGCCGTTACAATACAATATAATACCGCCGGCTTGGCGGCCGGCATTTATACCGGCGAACTTGTTCTGGCGGGAACTGACGCCACAACCGGCGAACCGGCCGCCAACTCACCGCTGCGTGTCGGATTGCGCGCGCAAATCATTGCCCGCGCAGAACTGCAAACGGATCTTGACCGGATAACCGGCGAAGTTTCACAAGGTTACAACCAAACCAATCGGCTCCAAATCTGGAACGGAAGCGCGGCGCCCTGTGATGCTTTCGCATATACCGCCACGATCGCCGGCGACTTGAGCGGATGGGTTCAGGCAACACCGGCATCCGGCACCATTAACAACCAAACCGTCAATATGTCTGTGATTTGGAATAGCGCCGCAAAAGCGCCGGGCACATATCGTGGCTCGCTGATCATTGACGCATTGGATGTTCTTTCCGGAGCGCGCACCAAAGGCGCGCCGAAAATAATCGCCCTTGAGCTAAATGTACTCTCCCGAATGCCGGTTAATCTTGAGCCACCCAAAATCAGCGGGAAATTATTGATCGGCCAGACAATCACCGGCGATAACGGATTATGGACCAAGGCGGATCGCCTGACATTCAGCGGCCGCTGGGAAAGAGTGTCCAACACCAACGGCTCCGGAGTTGTGCGCCTGGCCGAAGGAACAGGAGTCAATTATGTCGTCCGCACTGCTGACCGCGGCAAATACATGCGTTATATCATTAAAGCCACCGACCCCTATCCCACACCGGTCAGCCGCGAAGTGGCTTCCGATTTGACTGTGCGCGTAAAAGTCCACGCGCCCGGAGGCGATTTTAACGGCGATGGCGTAACTGATCTATGGTTCTTTGATGAAAGCGAAGGCAAATGGCATGCGCATTTCGGCAATCTGCAATTCGCCGAAGGACTTTTTGGTGGAATGAATATGACTCCCGTGCCCGCCGACTTTGATGGCGATGGTTACATAGACCTCGGACTTTACGAACGAAACCGCGGAATATGGCATATCCTTTTCCTGCCGCGCGGCGAATATGCGTATGGCACCCTGTTCGGCGGCTCAGAAGCCGAAGCTTCGGCAACACCGGTTACAGGCGATTGGGATGGAGACGGCATGACGGATGTCGGTCTATACTGGCGAGGCTACTGGGCGCTGCGCTACTCACAAAACGGTCAAATTGCCATCCTTGATCCGCTCGGCTCCGGACAGGGTCTGCCGGTCATAGGAGATTGGGACGGCGATGGCATCTCCAATATAGGCGAATACGAAAATGGCGTTTGGACATTGCAGAAAAAATCCGGAAAAATCACGGAAATATTCGGCGGAACGGGCATGCCTGCCATAGGCGATTTTGACGGCGACGGTGTTGCCGATTTGTGCCTCTATGACCGCGCAAGAAACGAATGGCGCATGCGTCTTTCAAGCAACGACACGATTGTGCGTAAAAGCTTCGGCAATCGCGGCACATGGGTTTGGCCGGCCGTCGGATATTACGATCGCGATCGTTTTGAAGATCTGGCCACAATCCGCCTTTCAACCAACCAGGATTTTGTGGTTTGGGAAATACTCCGTTCAACCGAAACCAATTTCCCCTATCGCGGCCAGTCCTATCAACGCTCCACCGGCTGCTGGCGCGTAAGCTGGTAATCATCAACAAGCATTTACTCCGGTAGCTCAGCTGGACAGAGCGGCGGATTCCTAATCCGCAGGTCGTGGGTTCAAGTCCCGCCCGGGGTACCCTCTTTTATTGGTTCAAACACGTATTTCACCCTTTATTCATCGTATTGAAACAAACAT
>CAZMFH010000287.1:0-3013 GCA_964565485.1 uncultured Verrucomicrobiota bacterium
TTGTTTTCGGGAACGTGGAAAAGACAAAACAATTGTTGGCCAGCGCGGTTTTTTTTCATTACAAGGCGTCTTTAGTCGCCGGTATTTTGCTGGTCTGGTTTTTTTATATTATATCGTTGCGTCTTACCGCCAATAATTGGATTGCGCTTGTGATTTCATTGCTGCTGGCGACTAATCGCTGGTTCGCACAACAAGTAACCTCCATTCGCCCAGAACTGCTTTCATTGCTTTTTGTTTTCATGGCGGCTTTGTTGGTGTCGGGGACGCGCAAGCCACGTCCGGTTTTAGGTCCAATATTGTTTGGTGGGCTGATTGCTTTGGCGTTATTTTCGAAAATCCAGATTTTACCGATGGCGGTTATGCTAATCGGCGCGTATTTTCTGTTAAAACGCGATTTTGAACAATCAAGCAAGGCAAGAACATACGGGTCTGTTGTAAGCGCTTTGATAATTACCTGGTTGGCCGCTTTGGCGGGACTGGGATTCCTAAAAAGCGAGTGGATATCCGCTGCATCAGGATATCTTCCGAAATATCCTCCTGATGCTGGCATGAATGCCCTCCAATGATGCGAACCAATTCCTCTGGAGGGCTGGGTTACACCCCAGCCTTTTCCGCTCAAAAACGGCCGGCGCATCGCACGTTCATTGTCGGTTTGGCTCAATCCGGGTTGCAATGGTTTTTCCGCAACGTAGACGCGGCGCCTCCGCCGCGTGAATTCTGGATCCCGAATTCTTTCAAAATAGCGCACGGCCTTGATCGAATGACAAGAGATGTGGACATGTTGCTGACCATGGATGGCGCGCAAAGAGCGCAGGACATTGCCGACATAAGTTTTCTTTAAAATTATGCTTCAGAAATTTTTGAACGATATAAAAATAGCTGATCATGTGATTGGGATAAAACACCCCTGCCTCATTATCGCCGAGGCCGGCGTCAACCACAACGGCTCGGTCAGGCGGGTGTGTCGGCTTGTTGACGCGGCGGCCAAAGCCGGGGCGAACGCGGTTAAATTCCAGACAATCTCAATTCTCGATGGTTGACCCTGATTACAAGATCGTGTTTTTTAGCTTTGTGTTCAGAACTTGAAAAGTTTATAATGATGCTCATGCAAAAGGAAGATATTCTAAGGTCATTGGCGACCGAAAAACCGGCGTTGCAATCCCGATTTAAATTGCGTCGTCTTGCCCTGTTCGGCTCTTATGCCAGAGGAGATCAACAGCCTGGAAGCGACGTGGACATCCTGGTGGATGTTGATCCTTCAATCGGCTTGGATTTTGTGACGCTGGCTGATCGGATCGAACAATTGCTTGGACTGCCGGTGGACTTGGTGTCCACGCGCGCCGTCAAACCGGCTTATCGCCATGAAATTGAAACGGAAATGATCGATGTCTAAACGTTCCGCCATTCTCCTCATTCAGGATATACTTGAGGCTGTCGGGAAAATCCGGCGTTATACTGAAGGGCTAACCGTAGAAACATTTCTGACCGACGAGAGAACCGTGGATGCGGTTGTGAGAAATCTTGAGATTATAGGCGAAGCCGCGAACCGCCTTCCCGGAAATTTCAAAGACCAACACCGTTATGTGGAATGGTTTAGAATTGCCGGACTTCGCAATAGGATCGTTCACGATTATTTTGGCTTGGATATTCAAATTATATGGCAGATCATTCAATATGACTTGCCCGTTTTTAATGACGCCCTGACCCGTCTGTCCGAGAACACATCTCCTCCTGCATCGCCCGATCAATCGGCGTTTGTTCCGACGCCCAATCCGCCGAACTTATTGCCGAACTAAAGAAATATCATCCATGCTCCACGGCCTCATCAAAATCTCTTTCCCGTAAAACTTAACCCAATCTCAATTCTCAAGGGTTGAATTGCCATAAAAATCCAACTTTTTTAATCCCGGGCGCCTTTACGGCGATCTGACCATCGCGAAACTGAAGACGGACAGCTACCAGTCGCGCACGCGCAACAAGTTGATTGCCGAGGCATTCTACCTGACGCGCGACATTGATGTAGTCAGCAAGGCAGTCCGGTTTAGAAGCGCCCGAAAAAACCGCTGCTTTTTTAAACGAAATTCGCGCTGCTGCTGTGTTTTTTTCTTGACATTCTGTCGTGATTTAATAATTATTCGACTATGAACGAATCGGTTTTTAATTATTCTTATACGGTTGTATTGCAGGCGCTGCGGGAACGTTTGCGCGAGCCGGCGCCGGCGTGTGCGCAAATTCTTTCCGGACCGCGGCAGGTCGGCAAAACAACTTTGCTGGGAGAGATTGCGGCCGAATGGGCGGCGCAGGCGATTTATGCGCCCGCCGATGTCACGGAGGCATCATTATCCGGATGGTGGGAAAACGTCTGGCGCAGAGCGGAACAATTGGCTGGACAGCAAACGGCCGCGCTGTTGATTGATGAAATTCAATATTTGTCGCACTGGAACCGGCTGCTTAAAGCCAAACTTGATTATATCAAACGCAAAAGCATACCTCTGCATGTCGTGGTTTCCGGTTCATCCGCCCTGCAATTAGGACATGGCACACGCGAGACCATGGCGGGACGGTTTGAACATTTGCGTTTACTGCATTGGCCGGCCGGGGAATTGGCCAAACGTTTTCGAGTCAATGACGTGGCGGCAGCGGAACAATTCATCCGTTTTGGCTGTTATCCGGGCGCCGTAACCTTCCTTCAGGATTATGTCCGCTGGCGTAATTATGTCAGGGACAGCATTGTTGAACCAGCCATTGGGCGGGACGTTTTGATGCTGGAGACCGTGCGGAGGCCCGCCCTGCTTCGGCAGGTTTTTGCGACATGCGCAGGCCATCCGGCGGAAATCATTTCCATTCAGAAGTTATGCGGGCAGTTGACGGAGCGTGGCGCTCTGGATACGGTTGCCCATTATCTGCATGTTCTGGAAGAGGCGTGTCTGGTGGCGGCCATCCCGAAATATTCCCGCAAGCTTATGCGTCAGCGCGCCGCGCCGCCCAAACTGGTCATATTGAATAATGCCTT
>CAZMFH010000288.1:0-2980 GCA_964565485.1 uncultured Verrucomicrobiota bacterium
GTTGACTTTTGAAAGCAATGCGGTGGTGAGTAATCTTATTCCGCGCTGGGTGGTTTGCGCCGATTCCGGCGTGGAGCTTACGGAAAAAGGATCGCCACCGCCTCACAGCGGCGGCTACCTGAAGAAAGTGTTGGGGTGTTACGTTTTTAGGGTTTAAGTAACCGGGTTTTGGGGGATAAATGAAAACAATAAAATTTGGAATTATTGGGGCGGGATTGATGGGGCGCGAATTTGCATCGGCGGCGGCGCGTTGGATGCATTTGCCGGAAATGCAAGCGCGTCCGGAACTGGTTGCGGTTTGCGATAAAAATCCGGCCATTTTGGATTGGTATCGCCGGAATCTTCCGGCAATTCGGAATTTTACCGATGATTATCATCAAATTCTGGCTGATAAAAGCGTTGATGCGGTTTATATTGCCGTTCCGCACAATCTGCATGCGGAGATTTACTGCGCGGCGATTAATGCCGGCAAACATCTGATGGGCGAAAAACCGTTTGGCATTGATTGCGCGGCTAATGACGCCATTTTGGCCGGCCTTAAAGCGCATCCGGAAGTTTTTGCGCGGTGTTCTTCCGAATTTCCATTTTTCCCGGCTGTGCAGCGTATCGGCGATATGATCGAGCGCGGCGATTTCGGCATGATCCTTGAGGTTTCCGCATTTTTTAAACATTCCAGCGATCTTGATGAAACCAAACCGATTAATTGGAAACGCATGGTTGAAATGAACGGCGAATACGGATGCATGGGGGACTTGGGATTGCACGTTTGCCATGTGCCGTTTCGCGCTGGATGGACGCCCAAAAACGTGCGCGCCATTCTATCCAAAATCGTCAAGGAGCGTCCGGATGGCAAGGGCGGACGTGTGCCTTGTCGTACATGGGATAACGCAACCTTGTTTTGTGAAGCCGGCGATTCAGTAACGGGCGAATCTTTTCCGCTGACGCTCAAAACCCAACGCATTGCGCCCGGCGAAAAAAACACCTGGTCCATTGAAATTCTCGGCCAAAAATGTTCGGCGCGTTTTTCAACCAAAAACCCAAAACTTTTACAGGTGCTTGACTATCGTGGCGGTGAACAGGTTTGGCAGAATGTGGATATGGGGCAGGAGACGGCTTTTAAATCGGTTACCGGCGGAATTTTTGAGTTCGGTTTTTCCGATTCGATTCTGCAAATGTGGGCGGCGTTTTTGCATGAGCTGATCGAAAAAAAACCGCTCAAAAAATTTGCCGCCTGCGTCACTCCGGCTGAAACTGCGTTAAGCCATCGTTTATTCACCGCCGCACTGGCGTCGCATGCGCGCGGAGCGGTCATTGAATTGTAAATTTTTGCAGGAACGGGAGGAAAGACAGGTGGCCGAAGGCCGCAATGGACGCAAAGGATTTGGCGTCAAACATAGCGATCTTTGCGAACTTCTGTTGGAAATCGTCAGTATTTGGTTTTAACTTTTAAATTGTTAATTGATCATTTTGACTTTTCTTTTTGGAAAAAAGTGTGTTGTGGACATAAGCTTGTCTGAAGGAATCCTGATGTGAACAAAAAGATACAAAGTTTTTTGCCGTGGTATTTGAGTTTGCTGGTTATGGCCGGCATGGCGCTGACAATGCAGCATGCGAATGCCAACACCAATTCTGACCATACGAACGAAAGCGAGGGGATTATGACGAATGAAACCAAAAATGCTAAATTGACGATATTGATTAAAAACGGCCTTGTAATTGACGGAACCGGCGCGTCGGGTGTCCGAAAAGATGTTCTGATAGTCGGGGATACGATCAAGATGATTGGCGATTGCTCCGGAATGGCATCTGATAAAATTATTGATGCCACAGGCAAAGTGGTTTGTCCGGGGTTTATTGACCCGCACACACATTGCAATGACGGCAGTCCGGTGGCCTATATTCGCCAGGGTGTTACAACCGTAATTGGCGGTAATTGCGGTTCCGCTTCGTCTGTTAAAAACATGCGCGCCGCTCATGCAAAGGCAAAAAAACTGAGTAATCTCGGGCATTTGGTGGGGCTAAATAGTATCGGACGCGCCAATACAAATCGGCCTCCGACTGCGCCCGAGATGGCAGCCATGAAAAAACGGGTGGCTGACAACATGGCAGAGGGCGCATTTGGCATTTCAAGCGGTTTGATTTATAATCCGGGTTGTTATGCCACAACCGAAGAAATAATTGAATTATGCAAGGCCGCCGAAAAGCGCGGTTTTTATGCTTCGCATATCAGGAATGAGGCCGATAAGGTTCTGGAAGCCATGGAGGAAGCAATTCGGATCGGCAAGGAAAGCGGATTGCCGGTGCATATTTCGCATCACAAGGTTTGTGGCTTCAAGGATTTCGGGAAATCGAAAGAAACTTTAGCGCTGGTTGATCGGGCTAATGCGGAGGGCATCAAGGTTACCATGGATCAATATCCCTATACGGCCTCAAGCACCAGCTTGCGGGTTTCGCTTCCGCTTTGGGCGCTGGAAGGCACAAGCGAAGAAATTATTGCGCGACTTGATGATCCGGAAAAGCGCGCTGCCATCAAGGAATATGTGGAAAAACGGCTCGCTGATTATTATGGCGGGGAATTGGAACGGGTGGTGATTTCGTCATGTTCCGCCAAACAGGAATTCTCCGGCAAGAATTTGCGCGATATCACCATACAACAAAAAGGTGTGGCAGATATTCCGAATGGCGCCGAGGTTCTGATTGATATTGTGCGTTTGGCGCCGGAAGCCGGCAAGACGACGGCCATTTTCTATTCGATAGATGAAGAGGATGTGCAGCGGATCATGCGCCATCCTTTGACGGCGATTTGTTCGGATGGAACGGGTGGCGGCAAGCATCCGCGCAATTATGGTCCGTTTCCACGCGTTCTGGGACGGTATTGCCGCGAATTAAAACTGTTTCCGTTGGAAGAAGCGGTGCGTAAAATGACTTCGCTGCCGGCAGATATTGTTGGCTTGCAAAAGCGCGGTGTTCTAAAAGAAGG
>CAZMFH010000289.1:0-2964 GCA_964565485.1 uncultured Verrucomicrobiota bacterium
GCAAACGCGGTCCGGCAACGGCCTGCATGCCCTCAGACATATTCTTCATGCCGAGCAAAAAAATCCCGAGCCCGCCCAAAATCGAAAAAAACATCAACAAAAAAGTTTGGATATTCATATTGGTTGCCGGTTATAATGCACGGCGCCAACCTGATTGACAAGCGGATTTTTAATCTTTTCAATCTTGCTTTTCCGATCTGCCGGATGTAAAACATTTTGCGTATTCACAAAAATGAAAGGCTCATAATCATGAACAGCGATTCAATTAAAAACGGAATAGAAAGAGCGCCGCACAGAAGCTTGTTGCACGCCATTGGGCTTGCGGAAGAGGATTTTGGAAAGCCGTTTATCGGCGTTTGCAATTCCTTTGACGAAATTATCCCAGGCCATATCCACCTTAACGCGGTTGGCCGCCGGATTTGCCGCGCCATCCGCCAGGCCGGCGGCGTACCCTTCGAGTTTAATACAATCGGTATTTGCGACGGAATTGCGATGGGACATGCGGGCATGAAATATTCGCTGCCCAGCCGCGAATTGATTGCCGACAGCGTTGAATCCATGGCGCGCGCGCATTGTTTTGACGCCTTGATCTGCCTGACAAACTGCGACAAGATTGTGCCCGGCATGCTGATGGGCGCCTTGCGCGTCAATCTGCCGACCATTATGGTCAGCGGCGGACCAATGGCCGCCGGGCGCATGCCGGATGGACGCGTTGTTGATTTGATCAGCGTGTTCGAGGGTGTGGCAGCCTGCAATCAGGGTCGGATAACCGATGCGCAGCTAAAAGCAGTGGAAAGCGCGGCTTGCCCTGGCTGCGGTTCATGTTCCGGACTTTTTACGGCCAATTCCATGAATTGTCTTTGCGAGGCGTTAGGCATCGCCCTGCCCGGCAACGGCACAATTCTGGCCAAGGATCCGCGCCGCAATAAACTTTACAAACAAGCCGGCGCGCGGATCGTGGCCATGGCGCGCGCGCAGGGACCGCGTCCGCGCGAAATCATCAATGTCCAATCGCTTGACAATGCTTTTGCGCTTGATATGGCCATGGGCGGAAGCACAAACACCGTCCTGCATGCCCTGGCGATTGCCCACGAAGCCGGAGCGGCCTATGATCTGCGGCGCATCAATGCCATTTCGCAGCGTTGCCCCAATATCTGCAAGGTTTCGCCTTCCAGCGCTTTTCACATGGAGGACGTTGATCGGGCAGGCGGGATCAGCGCAATCCTTAAAACAATCAGCTCCATCCCTGATCTGCTCCACGGCAAGCTTTTGACCGTAACCGGCAAGACCTTGGCGCAAAACATCGCACGCGCACAGGTAAAAGACAACGAAGTGATTCATACGCTGGATAATCCCTATTCACAAGAAGGCGGCCTGACGGTTTTATGGGGCAACCTCGCGCCGGACGGCGCGATTGTCAAAAAAGCCGGGGTGGCTCATAACATGCTTGTTTTTACAGGGCGCGCGGTTATTTTTGATTCGCAGGAAGACGCCTGCGCCGGCATCCTGGCCGGACGCGTCAAACCCGGCAATGTTGTTGTGATCCGTTATGAAGGGCCGCGTGGCGGGCCGGGCATGCAGGAGATGCTGGCGCCAACATCATACATCATGGGACAGGGCTTGGGCGAACAGGTGGCGCTGATTACCGACGGACGTTTCTCCGGCGGTACGAGAGGCGCCTGTATCGGGCACATTTCGCCGGAAGCCGCGGCGGGCGGAACGATCGCGCTGCTGCGCGACGGCGATGAAATCGCCATCAATATTCCGGAACACAAACTGGATGTAAAACTGTCGGATCCGGAACTCGCCCAACGGCGTTCCGCTCTGCCGGAGTATAAACCACGCGCTTTGAGCGGATGGCTCAAGCGTTATGCGGCGCATGTTTCCAGCGCCGGCAGCGGCGCAGTTCTGGACTGATCGTGGCGTCATGGCTCTGACCGTATCTTTTAAAACCGTCGGCTGCCGCCTGAATCAGGCCGAAACCGCGCGCTTTTGCGCCGCATTTGTTAAAGCCGGTTATCGTATTATCGGCTTTGGCAAGCCTTGCGATGTTTCCGTTATTCACGGCTGCGCAGTAACAGCGCAGGCCGAACACGACACTGTGCGCCTGGCCAAACACGCAAGAAAAAAACAAGCGCAGAAAATTGTCATCGCAGGTTGTCCGGTGGCTTTCAACCGTCCGGCATTGGAATCTGCCGGCGTGGCCGACCTGCTGGCCGATCAGACGGAAAAATTCCGGTTGCCGGAATTGCTGCATTCCGCACATCAACAGGCAAGCGGCCGTGATGATGCCGACATGCTTGTGCCGCAATTCAAGACCACGCGCGCTCTGCTTAAAGTGCAGGACGGCTGTGATTTTCGTTGCGCTTATTGCATGGTTCCGCTGGCGCGCGGCGCGGCGCGCAGCCGTCCATTTGCGGAGGTTGAGCGCGAAGCAGCCGCACTAGTGCAAACCGGATATCGGGAAATTGTGCTGACCGGCGCCAACCTCGGCTGCTACAGAGACGGCAATAACAAACTGCCTGATCTGCTTCTTAAGCTCGCGCAAATACCGGAACTGGCCAGACTGCGCTTAAGCTCCATTGAAATCTCCACCGTTGAAGATGAGGTTCTGCGTTTAATGGCAGGACACCCAAAAATATGCCGTTTTCTGCACTTGCCCCTGCAAAGCGGGAGCAATGCCATTCTGCGGGCAATGGGCCGCCGCTATACGGCACAGAATTATGCGGATATTCTGAAGCGTGCCGTTGATCTTATGCCCGGGATCGGCATTGGCGCTGATGTGCTGGTCGGGTTCCCTGGAGAAAGCGCGGCGGATTTCGCATTGACCGAGGAACTGGTTCAAGCTTTGCCGCTTGCCCGTTTGCATGTTTTTTCCTACAGCCCGCGCCCCGGTACGCGCGCAGCAGCGTTGCCCGAACAAATCCCATCCCAGGAAAAGCGCCGCCGTGCCCGGCGCATAAT
>CAZMFH010000290.1:0-2931 GCA_964565485.1 uncultured Verrucomicrobiota bacterium
CAAAACAATACAGCACTATCTGCGCGATCGTAAAATGGCTTATTAATTTTTTGTTGTTGGGTGTGATCAAATGATTCAATCCGATATTGTTCGACAAGTTCAAAATAAACACATTCTTGTTACCGGTGGAACAGGAATGATTGGGCGGGAGATTGTCAATGCTCTGTGCGCGGCTGGCGCAATTGTTCGTATTGTTTCGCTGGATAAAATCCAGATTCATTCCAATGCGGAACACGTCTATGGAGACTTGACGGATTTCGGCTTTTGTAAGTCTGTTACGGAGGGCATGGATTATGTTTTTCATATTGCCGGAATCAAGGGGTCAATCGAAGTTACTAAATCCAAGCCGGCCAGTTTTTTCGTTCCACTCCTGATGATGAATACGAATGTTTTGGAGGCTTGTCGGATCAATAAGATCAAAAAGGTGGTTTATACCAGCTCTATTGGTGCATACCCGAGCGCTGAAATATTTCGCGAGTCCGATGGGAATGACGGGCCGCCAATGGATATGTTTCCTGGCTGGGCCAAGCGTATGGCCGAAATGCAGGTGCAGGCTTATAAACAGCAATATGGACTTAATAGTTTTTCCGTTGTGCGGCCATGTAATGTCTATGGGCCGGGAGATAATTTCGATCCCAAAAATGCGATGGTTATTCCGACTTTGATGGCGCGGATTGCCGACAAGGAAAATCCAGTGGTAATTTGGGGCGATGGTGCGGCTGTGCGTGATTTTGCGTTCAGTCGTGATGTTGCCGAAGGTGTTATCCTCGCGCTTTATCACGGCACGGGTGAGTATCCCTTCCTGAATCTGGGCAGCGGTGTGGGGGTTTCCATCAGGGAACTGGTCGAAACTTTGCGGTCTTTCCTTGATTTCAATTGTGAGTTTGATGCTTCCAAGCCGTCTGGTTTCCCGAAACGGGTGATGGATATTTCGTTGGCGCGCAAGGTGATCGGTTATAACCCGACAACCTCGCTGCGCGATGGGCTTAAGGAGACTTGGGATTGGTTTATGGCGCATCGGCAGGAATATCTTTTGCGGCAAAATTATTTTGCTTGATAAAAAATACAGGTTTGAAACATAGCGAACTTCTGTTAAGAATCTGAAGATATTTTACAGAAGGCCGCAAAGAACGCAAAGGTTTTGGAAGCCGTAGGAGGCCGGGAAGTTTTTGTTTTTTACATAGCGATCTTTGCGAGCTTCTGTTAAGAATCCGAAGATATTTTACAGAAGGCCGCAAAGGTCGCGAAGATTTTTGTATAACAATCCAATGCATCCTCTCTTTGTTAAGGCGAATAAAATTAGCGCCGAGGTAATTGCGGCAGCGCTTGAGGTGCATCGCCTCAAAGGATCAGGCTTGATGGAGTCAATATACGAAAAATGCTTGATGCGCGAGCTGGAATTACGTTCTATTCCGGTTCGACAACAAGTGCCTGTGCAAATAGAATATAAAGGGGTTATCTTTAACGAGGTTTTAAAAATTGATCTTTTGGTGGATCAATGTCTTATTGTTGAATTAAAGGCGGCGGAATACGTATTGCCTGTTCATAAGGCGCAATTAATGAGCTATATGAAATTGCTGGATATTCCGCTTGGTTTGCTCTTTAATTTTCACGAATTGCTTTTAAAGAACGGAATGCACCGTATGATCTTGAGTGGTGCCGATAAACCATGAGGGAAATTTTTTCACAGGAGGCCGCAAAGTTTTTGTTTTTTTTTACATAGCGATCTTTGCGAACTTCTGTTCTGTTAAGAATCCGAAGATATTTTACAGAAGGCCGCAAAGGCCGCAAAGGTTTATTTAGGAAAAACATAGCGATCTTCTGTTAAAGAAATCTGAATATTTCCACAGGAGGCCACAAAGTTTTGTTTTTGAAACATTGCGATCTTTGCGAACTTCTGTTAAAAATCTGAAGATATTTTCGCAGAAGAACGCAAAGGTTTATTCGGGAGGACACAATGGAAGTTAAAAAAACAAAATTGGACGGTGTATTACTCGTAACGCCCCCGACAATCTTTGAGGATTTTCGAGGCTGCTATGTCGAAACCTATAACGAGCAGCTTTATAATGAGGCTGGTATTAAAGTCAAATTTGTGCAGGACGATATTTCCGTTTCTTCGCGCCATGTCCTGCGCGGTTTGCATGGCGACAGCGAAACCTGGAAATTGATTTCCTGTCTGTCCGGCAAATTTGTGCTGGCTGTGGTCAATTACGACAAAAATTCGCCGCAATTTCTGCAATGGGAAACTTTTACGCTTTCCGACCAAAATCGCTTGCAAGTGCTTATTCCACCCCAGTTCGCCAATGGGCATCTGGTTTTAAGTGAGACAGCCATTTTTCACTATAAGCAATCAAGTTATTATAATCGGGCTAGCCAATTTACCCTTGCATGGAATGATCCTAAGCTTGGCATTTGGTGGCCGGTCAAACATCCGATTGTTTCGCAGCGCGATGAGTCCGCGCAAATGCTGGGCGATGATAAAACGAGAACCGGATGCTGACAACGAACCATGGAGATGTGCGCTACATGTATAAAAACTGCCAGGTTTTGGTAACGGGCGGCGCCGGTTTTGTCGGATCAAATCTTGTCCGTCGGCTTGTCGCTTCGGGCGCCAGGGTGCGCGCGACTGTGCATTGCTCCGAGCCGCTTGATCCTCTTCCCGCGGTTGAATATTGCAAGGCGGATTTATTGCGTGCCGAAGATTGCGCTGCAGTTTGCCGGGGGGTGGATTATGCTTTTCTCTGCGCTGCGGTTACTTCCGGCGCTGCGGTCATGGAAAAAACTCCGCTCGTTCATCTTACGCCTAATTTAATTATGAACGCGCGGATGTTGGAGGCTGCCTATGCCGCTGGTGTCAAAAAAACCTTGTTTATCAGCAGTAATACGGTTTATCCGGTTACGGATTATCCGGTCAAGGAAAGCGATTGCACA
>CAZMFH010000291.1:0-2927 GCA_964565485.1 uncultured Verrucomicrobiota bacterium
CGACGAACCGTTACAAGATATAGTTGCGTTACAAGATTTAGTTCATAGCCCGTCTGTAATGGCGATGGTGGGCTTTTTTGCGGTTCAGGCGGGCGTTACGTTACAAGATACAGCAGAAAAAACGTTTTGGAATATGTATTCTCGTGGGCAGGCGATCATAGGCATGGGGCCTGTGGCCGCCGCCAAGGAGAGAATACATGCAAACAAAGAAGCGGTTGTTGTGTCCTGAACGATTGCGGCGTGTTCGTCGTCCGTTTGGCTGGGTGGACACACGTTTGATTCGGGAAGAATGGCTGGCCGGTTGCAGTCCGACGGCATGGGCATTGTATTTGTTTTGGGTGACGGTTGCCGATGCGCAGGGATTGAGCTACTACGCTGACCTCAGCGTAGCGCGCTATTTGGGGATTACACCGGCAGCAGTGCAGGCTGGGCGGCTGGAGTTGAGCAGAGCCGGCTTGCTGGTTTATGAATTGCCGTTGGTGCAAGTGCTATCACTTGAACGGCAGGTGGCAGGACAGCGCGGCGCCGGGCGTGGCGATCGTCCGGAAGAGGCGGTTTTGATAGGCGGTATTTTGCGCTCGTTGGTGCAAGGAGGCCGGCAATGATCAATTATGAGCAATATCAGCAGTTGCATTTATTGCGCAAAAGAGGGTTGCATATCGCGCAGATTGCCCGGGAGTGCGAGTTGGATGTGAAAACGGTGAGATATTGGTTGGGAGTGGATAATTTTCATCCTCGGCGATGCGGGGGTGGAGAACAACACAGCAAGTTGGAGCCTTTCAAGGATATGATCCGGCGGTTGATTAATCAGCATGATTTTTCCGGCACGCAGATTTTGCGTCAGGTGCGGGAACAGGGTTATACCGGCGGTTATACGGTGCTCAAGGATTATTTGCGTTTGGTGCGTCCGCCGAGGGCAAGGGCTTTTTTGACATTACACTACTCGCCGGGTGAATGCGCGCAAGTGGATTGGGGGCATGCCGGGTTCCTGAATGTTGGTCAGGCGCGGCGCCGGTTGAGCTTTCTGGTGGTGATGCTTTGTTACAGTCGCCTGATGTATATGGAGTTTGCTCTGTCGCAAACACTGGCGCACTTTCTTGGTGTTTTGCAAAATGCATTTTTGTATTTTGGTGGTGTGCCATGCGAAATACTCAGCGACAACCTGAAAACCGCCGTTTTAAGGCATCGTCGCGGCGAAGCGCCATTGTTTCATGCGCGTTATCTGGATTTTGCCGGCCATCATGGTTTTATCCCAAAAGCGTGTGGTGTGCGCCAGCCGCAGGCGAAGGGGCGTGTGGAAAACGGAGTGGGATATGTAAAAAAAAGCCTGCTCAACGGATTAAATCCAACCAGCTTGTCTGTAGCCAACGCCGCCGGCAGGCTATGGCTCGATACGGTAGCAAATGTGCGCATCCATTCGGTCACCCGTCAGACGCCGCGCGAGCGTTTCCAGAATGAAAAAGCGGCATTGCGCCCGTTAAACTGCCGCCCTTACGATCTGAGGGTTGCGACCGACATCAGGGTTAATCCGCAGTTCAGATTAAACGTGGACGGTAATCGCTATTCAGTGCCGGCCACTTATGCCTCCTGCCGCGTCAATGTTAAAAGGACTCCGGATCACATATGGATTTACCATGACGGCAAATTGATCGCCGATCATGTTCGCAGTTATGATGTTGGGCAGGACTATCTCAATCCTGACCACGAAAAACCTTTGCTGATGGAACGGCGACATATACGCGAGCAACGCCTGCTGCAACGCTTCCTGTTGCTTTCGTGCAAGGCGGAATGGTTTTATCGGCAATTGGAGGAACGTCACCTGAACGCTATGCATCATGTGCGCCAAATAATGGCTTTGTGCGAAATCTATCCGGCTGATCAAGTCACGCGCGCGCTGGAGGATGCCGCTGAACTACAGGTGTTCCGCGCCGAATACATCGCCAACATCCTGGATCAACGACGCCGGCAACTGCCGGAACCGGGCGCATTGCATCTTACCCGTCGTCAGGATTTACTTGAGTTGGATTTACCTGCCCCGAATCTTAAAACATACGAAACACAGGAGCAAAACAATGAGCAATAAACACACAATCCAAGACATTCAGGCCAAGTGTGAAATATTAAAACTCTCATTCATGCGCGAGCAATATGCGGAAATCATGACACAAGCGGCTGCAAAACAATGGCCAATCGAGGAAATCATCGCCAGGCTTATGGACGGGGAAATACAAAGACGCGCAGACAGGTCTGTGACGTATCGCGTCAAAAACGCGCGTTTCCCATTCATTAAAACCTTGGACAACTTTGACTGGTCCTGGCCTAAAAAAATCAATCGCGCGCAAATCCAGCATGTTTTTCATCTGGACTGGATACCCAAAAATGGCAATGTTATCTTTCTGGGCAGCGTCGGAATCGGTAAAACACACTTGGCGGTTGCGCTGGGTCATCAAGCATGCGAAAAAGGATATTCAACGCGATGGATTACCGCCATAAACCTCATTAATACACTCAGCGCCGCGCAAAATGCCAACCGACTACAAGCCGAATTAAAAACATTCCTCAGGCCAAAGCTCCTGATCATAGATGAACTCGGCTATATGCCCATAGACAAAAACGGCGCTGATCTGTTGTTTCAAGTCTTCAGCGGACGTTATGAAAACAGCGCCACCTGCATCACATCAAATAAGTCGTTCAAGGACTGGGGCACTATTTTTAATAACGACACCACTCTGACATCGGCCATACTGGATCGCTTAATACACCACGGCGAGCCGATTCTCATCGCAGGCAACAGTTATCGCATGAAAGACCGCATTAACACCGACTGAACAATCAAAGACCGGCGGTTCGCCACCGGCCTCTTTTACGCACAATACCTGTCCATTTTCAAACCGGCCAAAAACATCCGTTTTTGGCCGCCGCTGACA
>CAZMFH010000292.1:0-2920 GCA_964565485.1 uncultured Verrucomicrobiota bacterium
CCGCCGCCCAAGCCTGCCTGATAAACTCGACTGCGCCTCTGACACCGGCGCTGCCGGTTTGGCTGGCTTCCTCAATACTGATCCATCCGGCATATCCCGCGCTTTTCAAAAAACGGAATATTTCGCGAAAGGGCACCGCGCCCTTGCCGATCACCGTCGGACGGAACGCGCCGCGTTCGCAAATATCCGCCGCATGCAGACAGACCACCCGGTCATACACCTTTTCGAGCACCGGCAAAGGATCGTCGCCAAACGCAAGCGTATTGGCAGTGTCAAAGAGAATCCGCACCGGCGTGCCGCGCAAGTTCTGCGCCAATTCCAGAAAAATATCGGTTGGATAGGCAAAATCATAATAACGCCACACACCCGGTTTGGAATGATTTTCCAGCGCAAGCGTGATTGAATGTTGCCCGGCATAATCGGCAATGGCTGTCAAACCATCCGTTGCCCAGCGTATGCCCTCCTGACGGCCGGTTGCCGGATACGCCTGGCCGGCGGTTACCCGCACAATAGCAGCGCCCAAAAGAGCGGCCTTATGTATATCTTCATGCATCAGTCGCAGCGCCTCGTCACGCGCACCACGAGCAGGATTTGTAAAATCCGGATAGGTATTCAAAACAAGCGCGCGCAAACCGGATGCCTCAATGTCCTGCCGGACGGCGGTAATTTGCGCATCCGTCGAATTTTCAAAAAACAAACGGGTCAGATCAATGGCATCCAACCCAAGCTCGGCCGCTTCCTTGGCCCATTGCGCAATCGTCAATTGCCCGGCCAGAATTTGCGGAAAATATGAGACAGGCAAGCAACTTACATTCACACCTTATATCCTTCCAGCCGCCCCCACCCTGACGCGACAAACTGGGCAAGTGTGCGTTGGGTAACGCCATAGGCGACAAACTCTTTCGGCGCCAAACCGTCCGGTTCGTAAGCCTTTCGGAATTCCGGCATGGCGCTCAGTCGGCGGATAACGTCATCCGGCACAGGCTCGGCTATTTTATCCGGCGCGCGCGGCATATCGGGCGCAAGCAATAGTTTCTGAATTTTAGGATGAACAGACATCACCAATGCGCCGCCCGTCAATCCGGCCATATGATATGCTCCGCGCAACGCGGCCACAATCAAGGTTACATCGTATTTGCCGTCCCGGCAAAGCTGGTAAGCGCGTTTGACAATCGCCAAACCGGCCTGTCGAATATCCGCTTCCCGCGCTTCCGCCTGATTGTCGTTGGCAACTTCCTGCAAATAATCGTCTATGCGTCCGATCATAATCACCGGAAAACAACCCCCCGGTTTTTTGCCCGCCCGCCGCGCGCGCGCCGCGCCCAGCCGATGCCTTTGTGCAATCGCCAGCACCTGTGGCACCGTAAAACTGACCGTCGCCGTTACGCAAATGCCTTCCGCAACGCAATCCTCAAGCACATCAAGCCCCGCGCCGGTTGCCGGAAGTTTGACCGAGATATTCGGCGCCCAACAGCAAAAGCGCCGCGCCTGCTCCGTCATGGCTGCCCGATTGCCGGCCAGCGCAGGATTGACCTGCACGCAGACAAAACCTGCCTTGCCTTCCGTCTTGTCGTAAATAGGCGCAAAGACGGCCGCCGCATGAACAGCCACATTGCGCAACAGATATTCGGCGCGCTCGCCCGGCGCGGCTGTTTTCGGCAAACCAGCGAGCATTACCCGCCACTTATCGGGCGTGGCCTCCAAAGTGGCCGCCGTCAGGATTGGATTGGTTGTAACACCGGAAGCGCCGGATAAAATGCTCTGGCGCACCTCATCCGGATCAGCCGAATCATGCCACCAACAAGTGGCGGTATTGCGAACAAGCCATTGCAAATAATTTTCCTGCGTCATAATAATTCCTCCGTGCAACTTCACCACCGGCAGATACCCAAGCCGCCGCCAACCTCAATCCGCTCGCCGGTTGAATAATCCAGATCACCGCGCGCAAAAGCGGCAACCACTTTTGCCACATCTTCCGATTCGCCCCACCGTCCGGTAATCAACCGGCCGGCGGCGATTTTTTTGTCTATATTATCACGATGTTTATCCGTCATATCGGAATGAATAACACCCGGACTGATTTCAATCACCGGAACATCATATTGTCCCAGCCGATGCGCCAGAACTTTTGATAACATACCCAGCGCCGCCTTGGTCATGCAATATTCGGCGCCGCGTGTTACAACATAACCCTGCACGGAGGTTACAAAGCAAATCCGGGCTTTGGGGATAATGCGTTTTTCAAGACAAGCAATCATCATTTTGGCGATTTGCTGGGTCACAAAAAACGGGCCTTTAAGGTTAACCGCCATGATATGATCATAGCGCTCCTCCGGCGATTCCAAAAAATCAAGCGCAGACGGCTCGATGCCGGCATTATTGACCAGCAAATCAATTCGGCCGTATGCCCGACTGATAAGCTCAAGAAGCGCCTGACGATCTGCCGCAACGGCAACATCCGCGCGAACAAAGTCGGCCGTGCCGCCGGCCGCTTTGATTATCCGCAAAACTTCACCGGCGCCTTTGGCGCTGTTTTGCGGATCCAACGGCTGAACGCCGTTCACCAGCACATGGAACCCATCCGCCGCCAGCCGGACAGCTATGCCGCGCCCGATCCCCCTTGAAGAACCGGTTACCAAGGCAACTTTCTTTTGCGATATACTCATTTTTGCCCTCCACACCCAATCTTCAAGTAGCTGCCGTTTTGTTTACAAACAACCCTTTGCGGTCATTGCTTCTGTAAAAATTCTTCGCTTTTGCACTACTAATTTTAACTTCTCTTCACAGAATGGTTACGTTCGGCTCAACACTCTGCCGCTTTGCACTCCGGTTGTAACGCCGTTTTCATAGGCGATTTTCCCGTTGACCATCACAAACTTCATTCCCGGTGTGGGCTGTTTTGGATGATCATAATCATTCC